>CALZDE010000294.1 GCA_945637225.1 uncultured Selenomonadaceae bacterium | reverse complement strand
AAAAAGTCAATAAAAAATTCGTAAGACGTTTTTCCTATTTTATTATTGTACAATATTTTTTCGTATAATGCAAGTTTTATTTACACTAAAACACCCTAATATTATCCGATAAAAAATTTTTAACATATAGAAATACGGGCATAGCCATTATAACAATAGCCACGCCCGTATATCTAACCATTATTTATTTAGAAAAAGAGAGCACATAACTGAAATTTAGAACGCAATGTTAGGGGACATTACTCAATTTCAGCAGCTGCTGCAGCTTCCTCTTCCTGCATTTTCTTATCGAGAATCTTTACAAATGGGAAGTAAATTGCAACAGAAACTGCCAAGCATATAGCCTGTACTACAGCACCCTGCCAGCCGTCCATCAAGAGACCAGCCAAAATTGGAGGAGTAGTCCAAGGAATCTGAATTGCACCCATTGGAGGCAAGAAACCGATATACAATGTGAAGTAAGTTATAATAACGGAAATAACTGGAACCATTACGAATGGGAACAGCATGAAACCGTTAAATACGATAGGTAAACCGAAGATAATTGGCTCGTTGATGTTAAATAAGCCAGGAACAGTAGAAAGCTTCATCAGAGATCTCATCTGCTCAGACTTTGCACAGATCCAAGCTGCGATAATCAGACCAAAGGTAGCACCACAGCCACCAGCACGAACGAAGAAGTCAACCTGACCGGTAACCAGCTTAGCTGCTGGGTTGCCAACGAGGGTCTGACCTGCATCTAAGAGAGCCTGGTTGTCCATGCAGTTTGCAAATAACAGAGGGCTGACAACACCCATAACAACGTTAGGACCATGAATACCAGTCCAGAATAAGAGAGGCTGTAAACCAGTGATGACAATCGCACCACCAAGGCTGTCAGTAAGACCCTGCAGAGGAATCTGGATAATCTGGAAAATCAACTCTGGAGCAGTAGTATCGCCCATAAAATGACAAGCAGACCATACACCTGCAGCCAGCAGGAATACGAAGAACGCAGGAGTCAGTGCCTCAAATGCACGAACTACACCGCCTGGAACTGTATCAGGCATCTTTACACCGATATGGTGCTTTATGCAGTAACAATAAATGTAGCTGGTGATAAAAGATACAATAATTGCAGTAATAATACCGTTACTGCCAGCCCAGTTCTTAGGAATAACGTTACCAACAACCTCGCCGCTCTCAGTAGCAACCTCTGGTGGTAAAATAATGATGAAAGCTGCGGTAGCCAGACCGGAAGCGGTGATACCGTCTAAACCTTCATTATCTACATATTTATAAGTAATAGCTGCAACTACGATCAATGCCAATACATTGAAAGTACCTCCACATACTGCCCATATTGGCGCCTGCCAGTTAGGTCCGAAAATACCTGCCATAAACTCAGTCCAGCCTGGAATAGGCAAGCACGCAATCAGCAGAAACAAAGAACCTACTAAGGTAAATGGTGTGGTAATAATAAAACCATCCTTTACCGCAACCACCTCTTTAAGCTCAGCAAAACGCCCCATCGCGTTGATGAACTTATCCATTAACTCGTTGTTCATTTTTTTGAATCCCTCCTAAACTACTATAAATCCTTAACAACTTCTGGACACATTGTAGCACAGCATATTTTCACATACAATAAATAATGGCATAATAAAAACACCTCTCCATAAAACCCCAATTTTTCCGTACTATTGTTACAATAAATATAAATTATTCTGACAAATCAGTTAATTTCAAAATCATTGACAATAATACTCCCCTTGTGCTAACATGAAGTAAAAATATGTCTTGACGGAGGAACGATAAATGAATAGACAGGAAGCTATGAAATGTTTTAAGGAATTTCCTATTTATGGTATAACTGCCGAAGCAATGTCAAATGGCAGGGATAACATGACCGTTGTGAAAGCCATGCTCGAGGCAGGAATAAAATTCATACAGTACCGCGAAAAAGAAAAAACAGGCCTTGCCCGCTATGAGGAATGCCTGAAATTAAAAAAATTAACCGCAGAGTATGGTGCCGCCTTTATTATTGATGACTTTGTTGATTTAGCCATAGCTGTGGATGCTGACGGTGTGCATATCGGTCAGG
This sequence comes from uncultured Selenomonadaceae bacterium, assembly GCA_945637225.1. Classification (GTDB taxonomy): domain Bacteria; phylum Bacillota; class Negativicutes; order Selenomonadales; family Selenomonadaceae; genus CAMCDL01. Next base: position 424 of record CALZDE010000294.1, on the reverse strand, counting down.
ATGATTTGCCAGTCCCAGCAGTAAGAAAGCTTTTAGGACCAGATAAAATAATCGGTCTTTCCACCCACTCCCCAGAGCAGTTAGAAAAGGCAAACGAAATTGCCGATTTGATTGATTATATCGGCTGTGGTCCTGTATATGCTACCAATACCAAGAAAACAGCTGTGCCAGTAGGACTAGAATATGTAAAGTACGCAACAGAACATGCCAAAATGCCATTTGTAGCCATCGGCGGTATCAAGGAACACAATATCCATGAGGTATATAATGCAGGTGCAACGACTATTGCGGTTGTTTCAGATATCACCTCTGCTGATGATATTGTAGATAAGATTTCCAAATTAGCCAAAAAATAAGCAAAAGAAAGCCTCAGTTACCAATATCAGTAATTGAGGCCTTTATTATTTAGTATTAAAACAGTTTT
>CALZDE010000293.1 GCA_945637225.1 uncultured Selenomonadaceae bacterium | reverse complement strand
AATAAGGTACCCGCCACTTATAGAAGTGGGGGACATCTCTTAGTCGTTATTATTTCCACAAAAATATCCCAGCAATACCATTTTGACGGTAAATACTGGGATAACTGTTATTTAATATCTAAATCCTTTGTTATCTGATAGTAATCACAGGCATGAGAGGTATAGTTTAATACATTCTTCTGAGAAATCATGCTCATCTTTAGGAAGGAGCAGAATACAAAGGCATTATCGTCCAATACAGTCTGTTGCATTTTGATTGCCAGATTTGCCCTTTCATTTACATCGAAGGTCTTGGACATCTGCTCTGCTAAACTATCCAAAGCAGGATTATTGTATTTTCCCTGATTTTTACTGGAATTAGACATTGCAAATACAGTAAACCAATATTCAGGATCACCTGTTGGGCACTGAACATTAGCCATGAAATACACATCCCAGTTTGCAGGATTTTTTACAATTTCATTCTGGTCAGCAGTACAGTTTACATCTAAATTAATACCAATTTCCTTTAAGGTTGCCTGTGCGGATTCAGCTAAAAGAGGTAATTCCTGACGGCTTGGGTAAGTGAGCCATTTTACAGTAAGCTTCCTGCCATTTTTTTCTCTGATACCATCACCATCAGTATCTATCCAGCCTGCCTGCTCCAAGATTTTTTTAGCTTCCTCTGGATTATACTTTTCAGTCTTTACCTTATCACCGCCAAAGGCAAAATCAGCAGGGAATACACCATTGGCAGGATAACCGTTGCCATCTAACAGAGTTTTTACAAAGCCTTCCTTATCTATGCCCATTGCAATTGCCTTGCGTACTGCTGGATCAGCACATACAGAATTAGCATTGAAATTCATTTTGCCGAAGAAACAGCGTGAGGTAGAAATCTGTGAAAACTGGTATTTGTCATTCTGGAACATTGGATAGCTTTCGTATGCCATGCCATAAGCCGCCTGAACCTCACCAGATTTTAAAGCATTAGCAAGGGTATTGCCATCGGAAATAGTCCGGATAGTCAGCTCATCAATATTTGGCATTCCGTCCCAATAGTTTTCGTTTTTCTTCAAAACTAAAGATTCGTCTTTCTTTAAATCCACAGCTATATAAGGGCCAGTTCCTGCTACAATTCCATTTTCAAAGCCTGCATTCACATCAATAATACAGCCATAAGGATCGCCGAGATAATTTAAAAGTGCTGGCTTTGGCTCAGAGGTTTTTATGGTAAGAACCTGTCCCTCTGCTTCAATAGAAACAATCTTAGTATCACGCTGGGCTCTGTCATGCACCTTTAATAAATGCTCTAAACATTCCTTAACGGCTTCAGCATTCATCAGTCTGCCACTGGAAAAATATACGTTATCTCTTAAAGTAATTTTCCATGTCAGTTCATCAACATTTTCCCACTTAACCGCAAGCCAAGGCTGAATCTGCATATCATCAGAATATTTAACAAGTGTTTCGCCTACACCATAGCGGATACACGCCCAGCCAGAATAGGAATTATGCGGATTTACATCAAATTCTTCATGAGAACTGCTAAAGGTAGTATCACCTATTACCAATGTTTTCTTGCCTGAATTATTTTCAGCTGATTGATTATCACCGCACCCTGTCAGCATAGATATGCACAAACACATGCTAAAAATCATCAGCAATATTTTCTTCATTTTCATTCTATCTTCCTTTCTCAATTAATCACAATACACTGTTAATAAGTCTCTGTGTATATTCGTTTTTAGGATTTTTTATTACATCATTGGGAATACCTTCCTCAATGATTTTTCCTTTATACATCACTAAAACCCTATCACAAAAATTCTGTACTAATGCGATATCATGGCAGATAAATAAATACGACATATCCATTTCATCGTGCAGTTTGGTAAGTAAATTCAAGATATCAGCCTGCACAGTAACATCAAGAGCGGAAGTTGCTTCATCGAGAATTAAAAGCTTTGGTCTTATGGCGATAGCTCTGGCAATAGCCGCCCTCTGGCACTGACCTCCGCTGACCTCATGAGGATAACGGTTAATGAATTTTTCAGGCAGACCACATTCTTTCAACAGTCGCTTTGCTTCCTCTAGGGCATCCTTTTTAGAAAAACCGCTGTTAATGAGACTCTCCATTATTCCGTCACCTAAGGTACAGCGTGGATCAAAGCTTTCTACTGGTGTCTGAAAAACCATCTGCATTTTACGGTAGGCTTCTCTCAGCTTTTTCCCTGTGAGATTTGTTATATCTTCACCATCTAAGATTATTTTTCCCTTGGTTACATCTATTAGGCGGGTAATCATATTGACTACCGTTGTTTTTCCACTGCCACTTTCACCGATAATTGCCAGCTTTTCCCCACAATTCAGTGTAAAACTTACATCGTCAACTGCTTTATAGGCAGGTCTGCCGTCATTTTCAAAATCCTTGGTTAAATGTTCAATTTGAAGAATTATCTTCATCACATCACCTCCGCAAAACTGGTACTGCCGCTAATAATTTTTTTGTATATGATGATTGCGGA
>CALZDE010000292.1 GCA_945637225.1 uncultured Selenomonadaceae bacterium | reverse complement strand
AAGTTCCTGCACCTGCACCGGCAGAGGAAGAAATCCCTATGGATGACATTCCGTTGTCACACCAGTAAGAGAAAGGAGGGGCGGTTGTGAATTACGTAGAGCATTTAAATAATTTTGCAGCCGCCAGCCTTGAAGCAGGGTTGGGGGCAAACGAAATAGCATTGTATATGCGGTTATTCTGGAAAGCTAATAATGAGTTTTGGCCAGAATACATCGAAATGTCGCTATCTGATTTACAGAAAATGACAGGCATCAAAAGCCATCACACAGTTATCAAGGCTAGAAATATTCTAAAGTCGTTAGGATTTATTGATTTTTGCGATTCAAAAGGCAAGAAAACAAGGTATCATATTGTGGGTTTTGAACTATGGCAAAATTTACCTAGTCAAAAATACCTAGGCAATAAATGCCTAAGCACCTCGGCAATAAATGCCCAAGCACCTAGGCAAAATTTGCCCAAGACCTCGGCAATAAATGCCCAAGTGACACCCCCGCAGCCCCGTGATACCAGTGCTTCCGAGGCTACCCAAAACTATAAACATAATAAACTTAATAAAACTATATATAATAATAGGGATAATAGTAGTAACTGTAATAGTGATTTAGCTCAGGTGTTTAGCCTTTATCAAGAGTGTATCACAACAGCAATATCACCTATTCAGGTTGACAAACTGAAGGATGATGTAAAGACCTACGGAAAAAACAAAGTCATGTATGCAATTTTAAGAGCTGCAGAAATGGGCAAGAATAATCTGGCGTACATCGAGGGCATTCTAAAAAACGACAATCAGAAAGGAGAGAACAGAAGCGATGCTAAGAGAAGGAATGAGAACACCGAGCGAGATACTGAGCGAGATGAAGCTAACCGGAAGTGGCGTGAACAGCTCCGAGAAGCAGTGGAAAAACAGCAATTCCCATGGGAGCAGCCAGGATATAACGCCAATGAATGTTGACTGGAGCTTTTTTGATAGACAGAGAGCCGAGAAGTCAAAGAAGCTGTGTGAATATTGTCCAGGCCTCGACAAGTGCAGGCAGGACGAAGCAGGCTTCATGGTGGAAGGTATCGAGGACGAAAAGAAAGGGATTTACTACACTCAGCGGAAGAAATGCAAGTTGAAAGCTAGTTATGACAGTGCCAGAAAAATCGAGGGACTTTTCAAATATGCGAAAATTCCTAAGGTGTTCCAGAATGACACATGGAATGACTACGAACTAACCTCTGAAAATGAAAAGGCTGTATCAGCAGGAAAGTGGCTTGAAAAAAGTCATGAAGGCAAAGGTCTTCTTTTATTCGGCTCAAGGGGTACAGGCAAGACTAAGCTGGCTTCCATCGTGACACGCTCAAAGATAAAGCAGGGGCATAGGGTATTATTCTCCAGCGTACCTGATTTGATGCAGGAAATTCGAAGCAGTTTCGGCAAGGAGAACGGTGCAGATGAACTCATCTCAGAGATACGTGATGTAGAGGTGCTGGTGCTTGACGACCTAGGGGCTGAGAGAACTACCGAGTGGGTAAGCGAGCAGATATTTAATATCGTAAATCACAGGCTCAATAAGGGGCTTCAGACAATTATCACAAGTAATTACAGTCCTGAACAGCTTATTCTGAGACTTTCTCCTAAAAACAGAAATGGGGAAGTAGAAGATGATGAACAAGGATATAGAATTGTCAGCAGGATTAAAGATATGTGCTATGTGGTCAATCTGACTGGTGAAGACAGGCGAATGAAGGGATAAAGACATGGGCAAGAAGAAAATGACATTTCAGGAATATGTGGAGAAGCGGAGCGATGTTATCCGCAAGTACAGATTGAAGCTGATTAAGACAGGACAGGAAGCTAAGGCACTGCTTAATGAGTTAGAGACAGAGTTTACCGGAAAGAAGCGTTGAGCATGAAGATTTTGAAAGAGATAACAAGTCAGGAACATTTTTCAGCGTACTTTGAGGATGATGGAGCGGTATTCTATGCGGATTTAGCCAGCTTAGGCAGTTTGGAGTTTACAGAGTGCATGATCTTCAAAGCACGCAAATCTAATAAGACTGATAGCGGTTACGTGGTAACGAACTGGATTGAGTTGTATTTTGCAAAGGACATTCCGTTTAATCGCTCCAGTCTGATAGAATGCATCAAGGATTTTTGCAAGGCGACTGATGAGGTGACTGATGGTGACTAATAAGAAAAGCGCCAGTGAGCAAGGTAAGGCAAGCAGGGAAAAGGGCAAGCGCGGCGAGAGAGCGTTTTGTCAATTCTGCAAGTCTGAAGGATATGTCAACGTACATCGTACCGCACAGTTTCGAGGGAATACTGGGGCGGCAGGAGACGTTGAAGGTCTTCCCGGTATCCATGTCGAGGTCAAGAACGTGGAAAAACTCAATGTGAGAGCTGCACTGGAACAGTCAATAAGAGATGCAGAGGCAAGCGGTAAGGGTGAAATACCTATTCTGGCACACAAGAAAAATAATGCTGACTGGCTTATTACTATGAGAGCCGAGGACTGGTTTCAGCTTTACAGAGAGTGGGAAG
>CALZDE010000291.1 GCA_945637225.1 uncultured Selenomonadaceae bacterium | reverse complement strand
TTTGTACAGTTTAGGGAATATTAAGGATGGAGGAATGAAAGTGAAAGTAAGAGCTATATTGTTTGATACCAGGTCAATACAGAGATATATCTATGCTAGTAATAAGCTGAGAACGAATATAGGTGCTTCATATATAGTGGAACATCTATTTAGTGATATATTAGCAGGGATCATAGATGAGAAATACAAGGATAAATGTCATATTGCTTATAATGGCGGTGGTAATGCATTAGTTTTATTTAAAAATGAAAATACGCCAGCTGACGAACCTAAGAAACTAGTGGAGGAATTTAGCACACGCTTGTTAGTGGAATATCCTGGTTTGCATATTGGAGCGGCAGTAGGAGATATAGATACTGAGCATGGATTCCAGTCTGATTTAAGTGACTTGTATAAGAAGTTGAAGGATAGTCAAAGTAATTTTGCACCAATGACGGATATTCCATATACAGGATTTACATTATTGAGTGATCAAGATGGTGAAGTCGCAATGGCTATGACAAGATAGAAAGTTCGGGTTCAGAGTCTAGATTTTGTTCACAAGCTGTCATTGCTAAGAATGCGGCAGCTGAAAAGGCAAATGCAGTTTTGTGGGATAAATTTTATAATATTTTTGAGAAATATGGTGCAGATTACTCCTTCCCTATGGAGCTTGACAAACTGGGGCAGAAAACAGGCGAAAATTACATTGCGGTGATCCATATAGATGGCAATAATATGGGAAAGAAATTTGAGGGCTGTGAGGGTTTATCTAAACGCCAGAAGCTGTCTAACGACATTAAAGCAAAAACTGAGGGCGCATTTGGTAAGCTTTTGGAGACTATCATTGTAGATATTGAAAATAATCGCTATGAAAATAAATTAAAAATTGATGGTACTTTGCCAATTCGTCCTTTAATTCTAGGTGGCGATGATGTAACTTTTGTATGTCCTGCCAAGGTAGCTTTGGCATATACAAAACGTTTCATGGAATATATGTTAGAAAAAGATGATAATTTAGACGATGTTGCCAAAAGTATCGATAGCTGTGCTGGTATTGCTATACTTCCAACATCATATCCGTTCTTCCGCGGTTATACTTTAGCTGAACAGCTTTGTGATAATGCTAAAAAGAAAATGCGTGAGGTGGGTAAGGAACAGGGGAGCTGCTGGCTTGATTTTATTCTTCTTCATGGTGAACAGGCACCTACCTTAAAGCAGATATTGGCTCAGGAGCATAAAGCCGTAAAGGGTTGCACTCATTTTGGACCTTATCAGGTAGCAAATAAGGATGGAAAGCATGCGGCAGATCGCAGATATAATATTGAAAATTTAATTAAGTGTGGTAAATTCTTTAGCGAAAATGGTGGTCCTGCTATAGCTAACAATAAGGTCAAGGAATTACGCAGAGTGTTGCAGTTAGGTGATGAAGCACTGGATAATTATATGCAGCAGCTTGGACATCAGGGAAAGGATTTACCGGATATAGACAGCTGGGAATGCTACAGGGAGAATCTTTGGTCTGGTCATAAGACTCCATATATCGATGCAATTGAAATTATGGATTTTTTGGAAGGTGTTGATGGTGATGAGTAATGAATTAAAGACGATAGTGATAGATGTAGAAGTAAAGGTTAAATCTCCGATTCACCTTAGTTCAGGCAGGGGTGATGTAGTAATAGATAGTGAAATTGCACATGATGAATATGGTATGCCAGTTTTTTCAGCACGAAGATTTAAGGGACTTTTATATGAAAGTGCGCAGGAAATAGTAGAAATGGCAGAACTATTGGAAAATAAGTCTTTTGCAGACAGGGAAACCTTGGAGAAGTTATTTCATCATGAAAGTGATTCAGATTTTCAATTATCAGTATATGACTTTCATGCAGTAGCTCCAAATGATTGGCAGATTTTTTCTAATGAATGGAAGTATTTACAGGAAAAGTATCCAGAGATAATTAATCCTCAGGCTGTACTGAATGAATTTACGTCTATTCGTTATCAGACAAGTATGGAGAATGGATTAGCTAAGGAAGGTTCACTGCATAATATGCGAGTAGTCGATTCTGGTAATAGTTTTTATGGCAGAATTCATATGAATAACGTAACTGAAAAGGCTATAACCTTGATTGTTTTAGCGTTACGTAATCTTAGGGGAGCAGGTCTTAAGAGAAATCGAGGCTTTGGCGAGATAGAATGTATAGTAAATCTTAGTGATGGAAGAAATGCAGAGGATATAATAAAGGTAGCTTTAGCTTGACGAGGAGGCGAAAACATTGAGTCTTAAAAGATTACAGATAAATATAGAGCTGTTGTCTCCAGCTGTTATAAATAGTTCAAAGGGAGAAACGGTACTCACAGAAGCAGGTGACACTATAAGCGGTTCTGCTATACGTGGTATTTTTGCAACACATTATATAACAAATAATAATTTAACAAAGCAGGCACATCAGGATCAGTTATTTGTAGATATGCTGTTTAAAAAGCTAAAATATTTAGCTGCGATGCCGTTATGTGGTTCTGAGCGTTCTTTTGTGGCACCTCTTTCT
>CALZDE010000290.1 GCA_945637225.1 uncultured Selenomonadaceae bacterium | reverse complement strand
TACGGCTTTTTCTACATATTCATTTACGTTTTCTGCACAAGCAAATTCCAATCCCACATTTTTTAAAATACTTCCACCAAAATTTCCGCCATGACTGCCATCCATTAATGTAATCACCGGCACTCCCATATAGAGTGCATCACAGGTAGTCCCACCGCCTGGATACGGGAATGTATCAAGTGCAATATCCATATCAAAGTATTCTGTCATATAGTCTTTGCTTATGCCACGAAGCTCAACTCTTGATAAATCAAAATTTAATGCGTCTAATCTTTGTAAAAATAACTGCTTTCCCTCTGAATTATCAACCAAAGAACCTTTCAAAAGTAAATGACTATTGGGAACTGCTTCCATAATAGCATGCCATACTGCCAATACCTCATCATTTACCTTAGTCAAATTATTAAAAGAACCAAATGTAACGTAATCGTTTTTCATACATGGTGCTTCTTGTACTGGTGGTACATTTTTTAATGGCATATAGCAGAAATGTGAATGTGGCAAACTAATTAATTTCTCTGTGAAATATTCTTCTTTTGCATTCAAATTATCATCTGTAAGGAAATAGTCTACAGCTTTCAAACCTGTCGTAGCAAAATATCCTATACCGCAAATCTGCACTGGAGCAGGCTTATATGCCAATACTGGAAGATTACTGCCACTGCAATGCCCACACAATTCTACCAATATATCTATTTTATCATCATATATTTTTTTAGCAATTTTTTAGGCTTTTCACATCGTAAATTTCTCCATGTAGTAACTTTCCCCTTTATAAACTCGCTATATTTATCTTCTTTTCCTGTGCTATAGCAATAAACCTCAAATTTTTCTTTATTATAGGCAATCAACATTGCCATAGAAAAACGAAGTACCACATGCTCTCTAAAATCAGGTGAAATATATCCTATACGAATTTTTCCTGCCCTATGTTTACGTTTATGCCTATATTCCTTAATTCCTGCAAACAGTTTATTATAATCCACATGAGCCGCAAAGTAATCATCTGGTGAAATAGGTAAATAGTGCAAATTAAAAAGATAATTACTGTATTCCAGTACCTTCAATTCCTGATCATCAACTACTTCAAACGCTTTGTAATAGCATTCAGCCGCTCTATCTGGATAACCATAAAATCTATAGCATTGACCTAAAAGATTATAAATCTTTTCCTGCACCTGACCACTAGCTGATGAAATAACCTCGTCTTTTACTGCATTTTCCAAATATGTCAATGCCTGCCAATAATTTTTCTGCATGAAAAAAACTCTCGCCTGCAAAAAAAGACGATATGCAGATTCGGACAACTCCTTTAGCAAAGATAGTCTTTGATATGCCAGCTCGCAGTCTCCAGCTTCAATCGCAATAGAAACAAGCAATTCGGCCGCTAACTCCTTTTTAATTTCGTTTTTATACGCATAAAGAGCCACTGAATCAGCTTTCAGCAAGTCACCACGTTCTAATATACCATAAATATTATCGAAATCTGTTGCCATCGCCTTAATTTTTAGTTCAAGCTCTGAAATCTGCTTAGTCATTTGTAAAATATTTTCACTGTCAAGCAGACAAGGCTCGATACCATTGTAAGACTTAAAAAGTTTTATTGCAAGCTTAAGTTCTAATACCGCCTTTTTAATATATCCATTCTGTCCATAGCAACTGCCTAACTCAGCATGAAACTCTGGTAATTCAGGAAAATCTGCCACAGCTTTTTCCATAAGTGCCACCCGCTCGTCTATACTTCCATGAATAGTATAATAATTTATCAATTTGCGATATGACCTGCTGGCATAAGTAGTCTGCCTCCGTCCTGCTTCTACATCCAGCCACGCGTATTTCAGCATATTTGCTGTATCACCAACACCATCATAACATTCCACTAGATATGTATATAAATCTTCGATGTTATACCCTTCAGCGATTTCCTGCTGTAAAATTTCTAAATTACGTTTACATTTTTCCACAGATATTTCAGCCGTATATCCTGTATGGATAATATTTAATACCTCTGGTGCAACACGAAGCAAATTATTCATAGGTTTTAAGTCAAGGAGTAATTCTTCATGTATTCTGCCTTTATACGCTATACCTTTTTGATTTCGTACAGCACGCAGATTATAAAAACAATCCTTTTCTTTTCCTGTAGTACGCTCTATATTAGTGATGTTCAAAAGTAATCCATCTACATTAGCATTTTCCTCAATAACCATACGCAGATTTTTTGCTGTTTCCACTGAAAAATACTCATCAGCATCAAGAAGTATAATCCAGTCACCTGTAGCCTTAGATAATGCCATATTGCGAGGAGCAGAAAAATCATTATTCCAAGGCATGAAAAATACCTTTCCGTCATAACTCTCAAAAATGCTCACTGTCTTGTCCGTTGAGCCTGTATCAACCAAAATAAACTCATCCACTGAATCCTTCAAAGAATCCAGTGAACGAGCTATGTTTTTCTCTTCATTTTTTGCTATATATACCGCTGATATTTTCATAACATCACCATCAAAATTAAGCTATTATAACGCCCTCAATCATGAAAATGCAACAAGCATTTTCTTCCTATGACAG
>CALZDE010000289.1 GCA_945637225.1 uncultured Selenomonadaceae bacterium | reverse complement strand
CTGCTGATTTGCCTGAGAAAGCATGGACTGTGAAGCCTGGCTGAGCACACTATTTCTGGTATACTCTGTCATTTCCTTAGCCATATCAGCATCACGAATAACAGATTCAGCAGAAATAGTATTTTCAGTAGCAATAACTAAATTATTATGAGTTTCCTCAAGACGGCTTTCCATAGCACCTATGGTAGTCTGCTGGTCAAGAGCCTTCTGAATAGCATAGTCAAACACACTGATAGCTACATTAGCCTTCTCTCTAGTGCCTACGCTGACAGTCTTACCGCTCTGTCCCTGAAGACCAAGAGCAACCGCACCCATATTGGTAAGACCGATTTTTACACTCTGAGCTGATTCAGTACCAATATGAATGACAAAAGCATTATCCGAGCTGTCATTCTGAGCACGAATAGACTCGTTAAAATCATCCAGAGCAGTATTAGCCGCAGTCTTTATGATACCCTTGTTATCGGAAATCTGAATATTAAAACCAGAAATCTGATTGTACATACCATTCTGCTTAGAGGAAATTGTCAGTGCATTTCTGCCATCTGCTGTATAAACAGAATTACCAGAACCATCTATGCCGATGAATGATGTTGTTGAATATTTAAAATTAAATGCTAATTTAACATCTCTAAGTGCGACTGCTAAATCATCAGCAGCCTTCTTTCTAGCTTCATCAAGTTCTCTAGCTGCATCTAGCATACCCTGACTAAAGACAGCAGAAGTTATTGTACCAGCTAGCTTTTTATTAGAAAGATCCGTTGTTGTATCAGCAAATTTTTTATCAGCTTTTGCTAAATCCTCTTCATTTTTTTTATACGCATTAATGGCTGTAGTCGAATCTGCACCAAAAGATTTATTAGCACTATTGATTAAAGTAGCAATACTGCTATCACCTACTTCAAAGGTAGAACTATAGCTTTCACCATTAGTTACAAATGAAATAGTTACTCTGTCAGTAGAAAAAATCTCAAGACTCTGACCGCCCCTGTCCTTCATGTCTATCAATCTTGTACCTTCCGATGTAGTTTCATGAAGATGCCCATTAGTTAATGCCGTAGTCGTAGCGTCTATTTTCTGATTTCTTGAGCCATCTATCAAAGGCATACCGTTATACTGCGTAGCCGCATTGTCATTTATCTGGTCGATTGACTGATCTAATTCCTTCTGGATAATCGCTCTGTCAGCATCAGTATTGCTATCGTTAGCGGCGTTAATAGCCTTTTCCTTCATGGTTCTCAAAAGTTCAATTGTCTTTTCAATAGCACCATCGGCTACTTTTAACAGGCTTGAACCATTCTGTACATTAGCCTTATCCTGCTCTAAAGTACGAATCTGTTTTCTCATGCCCTCGGATATTGACCAGCCGGACGCATCGTCAACAGCACCATTAGTCTTCATTCCAGAAGCCACTTTTTTCAGACTTTTTGACAGATTCTTATCATTCCTATTCAATTCATTCATAGCCCACATAGCGGCTGTGTTATTTTTGAGGACCATGGACATTGGTCTTTCCTCCTTGACATATTATCATTTATTTCTTACTCTGAAGACGCCATCCCTTGCATCTATCACTATTTTATCCTGCATACCATTGCATTACTATAAAGCCTTACGACTTTCCTAATAATTTATCGTAAAAAAAGCAAAAATACTTTAACAACTTTACATGTATTCAAAAATAAATCACTTTTTCGTGAAATTTTCGCTTAAATTTTATGCTGTCCCCATCCCATCTGGGTCAAAAGCCTGCCTTTTAGCAACCGCCACTTAAATTCATCTATCCCAAAAGTTGGATGTGGTATGTTTATCCTCTGCAACAGATAAGGGTTTGTATCAAATGTATTTAGCCCGCCATCGCCTGTTACTGCGGCTAAGTATTCTTCCTCACCCAAAATTTTCACTATTTCATCACTGTATTTTCCATTAGGATAAGAGAATGTATAAATAGTAGCCATGCCGTTCCATTCCATCAAAAGCTTACTCAGCTTCAGCTCGTCTCTTGCCTTGTCTAAGTCAATTCCCGTAACAGGCAGATGGTTTGCTGTATGGCTTCCTACCTCTACGCCACGCTTCTGAATATCCTTCAGCTGGTCCCAGTCCATATAATTTTTCCTGCCAATATCATTTGTGACCATGAAAATTGTAGCTTTTACATTATATTCTTCAAGAATAGGCAGAAGCTCAGTATAATTGCTTACATAACCATCATCAAAGGTAAGAATAATTGGCTTTTCCGGCAATTCCTGCAAGCCCTTTTTGGCTCTTAAAAAATCTCTGATTGAAATGGTTGTATAGCCATTCTCCTTCAAATATTCCAGCTGAGCCTTGAAATCCTCTGGCGGTACGTTATAATCATAGCCATCCTCAGGAGTATATTCCTGTACCATATGATATTCCAAAATCGGAAATCCCTCCGGCTCTGGCTGACTAAGAAGATATTTTATATATCCTGCGACTCCTATACCGCATACTGCCATTATTCCAAGAGCACAGCAGGCACCTTTTACGTATTTATTCATTATTTCCCTTCTTTTGCTTTATTAAATATTTCTTCAAGTTTTTTCAGGCGATGATTCATGCC
>CALZDE010000288.1 GCA_945637225.1 uncultured Selenomonadaceae bacterium | reverse complement strand
TTGTGTTTTAGGTAATTTTTGAAATTCAGGCTTTTCAATGTATTCTTTTTCATCTTTATTTCTCAATGGTATATAAAAATATTTAGCATATGATACCTGCATTCACACATTCATTGCTTCAGTAATAATCCCCAAAGCTAAGCGGGCAGAATCATACAAATCCTTTTCCAAAATAGTTTCCTGTACAGTGTGACAATCCGTCATACCCACACCTAAAACTACCGTAGGAATACCATATGAATTGAACTGATTGGCATCGGAACCACCGCCAGATTCCTCAAAATGAGGCTCTATTGACATATTTTCCATAGCCTTTTTAACAATCTTTACGCCCTTATTTTCCATATCAATTGTATAAGGGTCATAATCCTTTTTCAGCTCTACTGTCACTTTACAGCCATATTCCTCTGCCTTTTTCACTGCATTAATTACTTTTTCAGTAATACTATCCAGCTTTTTCTTGTCACGGCTTCTGGTTTCATAATGAATATCGCAAAATTCTGGTACTACATTATTAGCTGTGCCACCATTTATTTTTCCTAAATTACAGGTAGTCTCCTCATCAATTCTTCCCTGTGGGGCTTCTGCTAATACCTTTGCCGCTGTCATGATGGCATTAATGCCCTTTTCTGGAGCCACGCCTGCATGAGCTGTTTTTCCCTGAATGCGGAAATGAAGCTGATTCTTGCCAGGAGCCTTGAACGAAATTACTCCAGGAGAACCATGGGTATCTAATGTATAGCCATAGTCTGCATGAAGAAATCTGCTTTCTAACACCCTAGAACCATTTACACCGCCTTCCTCTGCAATAGTAAATACCACCTGCAAAGGACCATGAGGTATATTATTTTCCTTAATCTGACGCAGAGCCTCCAAAATTGCGACTACACCAGCCTTATCATCACTGCCTAAAATAGTTGTGCCATCAGAACGGATAACACCATTTTCCAAAATAGGCTTTATACCATGACATGGCTCTACACAATCCATATGAGCCGTAAGCATGATACATGGAGAGTTATCCACAGTTCCTGCAAAATCAGCAATGAGATTACCTGCATTTCCACCTAATGTTTCACCTGCATTATCCTCATGAACTGTACCACCTAAAGCAGTTAATTTTTCTGTCAAAATATCTGCTATTTCCCGCTCCTTTAAGGTAGAACAAGGAATTTGTACTAACTGAAAAAATTCTTCTAAAACTCTTTTTTCATTAATGTTATACATAAATAACCGCTCCCCTAATCATTAAAGGAAAATCATCAGAACAATTGCCGCAGCTACACAAGGCAGGAAATTACGCTTAGATACTTCCATAGGACTTACCTTAGCAAGACCAGCACAGATAATAGCTGCACCAGCAACAGGACTTACTGCACGTCCAATCGCACCAGCAATCTGAGCCAAAGAGCCTAAGCCCATAATAGTCATGCCAAACTGCTCTGCATAAGGAGTAACCGCACCATTGAAAGCAAAGGAAGCTGCATCGCCAGAGCCGGAAATCAAAGCAATAATGAAAGGACCAAAAGTACCGGACAGTGCTGCCAAAGACTGAGAACCATCCATCAGTTCAATCAGTGTAGAAATAAGGCCCATAGCTGCTAAACCAGATGTAAATACAGTAGCACAGATAATAAGGCCAATTACATTACCGTAAGCAGATCCCATACCATCAAAGAACTGTACGCACACTTTCTGAGCATTAGACCAAGTGATTACCAAAGCAATAACTACGCCTAAAACCATGGATAAAGCAACACTCATTTCAGGTAAAATTCCAACCTGCTTAGAGCTTAAAATCAGCAGTACCAGAGGAATAACAGGTACTAACGCCTTCAGATAATTTACATTGAAATTTTCACCAGCAGACATTTTATCAGCCATCTCTTTTTCGTAGGCTATGCGTCTTTCCTCATTAGCACCTTCCTTAAATACCACAGCATAAGCGGTTAGAACTGCCGCACACACCAAAGAAGCAATAATAGAAGCTGGAGTTTCATAAATGATAACTGTCATCATATCAGTACCAGCCAAATCAGCAACGAAAGGATTATGAGCATTACCTGGGCTGATTGCAGTTCCCCATGTACCAGCCAAAACAGTAGCCGCCGCCATAGCAGGATGAACACCAGCCGCTATAAGTGTAGGAATGAGAATAGCACCTACTGCCGCCGAAAGACCAGAAGCAGATGGCAGAGCAAGACCAATCCACCAGGTCAGCAGGAAGGACAATGGAACAAGAATAACCTTGCCCTTCTTTAAAAGACCGGAAATAGAATGAACCAAATGCTGATCACAGCCAGTAAGCTTCATAACGTAAGAAAAACCCATTACAGTACAAATAGCAGGTACCAGTGAATTATGAGTCATAGCCTTGGTAAAAGCCTTCATAATATCGTTAGGCAAGCCACCAATAAGACACATAGCAACGCCAGCTACAAAAAGCACCATTCTTGATTCATATTTCTTAATAATCAAGACAAATGTAATAACAACTATTAAAATTCCTAGAATTGACATAAAACCCCTCCTAAATTTCTCTATAACCCTTTATAACGCCCTCAATCATGAAAATGCAACAAGCATTTTCTTCCTATGACAG
>CALZDE010000287.1 GCA_945637225.1 uncultured Selenomonadaceae bacterium | reverse complement strand
AAAATACCGTAGGAACTACGGGAATTCACGCCCATGGAGAGTATGTAAGTCCTTTCTGTTACGGCAGAAGGCGGTTCTCTTTGAAGTGGGAATCTCCCTCCTCAAACGCCATAAGCGTTAGGAGGGAGTAGTTCAATTGCAATATGATTAACCACCATAAAGATTTCTAAATACGTTTTCTAATCTGTACCAGCGTGTAAACAAAGCTTATGCCCAACGCAATTCCCAGTGCACATTGAATAGTTGTATAACAGAAATTTTGTGCCTGAAGCCACTGTTCATGTACGATACTGTTCATCGTGTAATAAAGACCGCTACCGGGAATTAATGGAATAAGTGCCGTAATGTACATTATAATCGAAGGGCAATGCAAATATTTTGCCAGATATTCCGCATAAACGGCAGAAACCGCAGTTGCCACAAATGAAGCACCAAAAATACTTATTCCTATCATTTTTCCGCAGACAAGATATACTGCCCAGCATATAATTCCGCCACAGGAAGCAAGAAACACCTTGTTCAAATTTATTTTAAAAACCAGCCCAAAGCCAAGTGAGCCAATAAACGCTAAAAACAACTGATATATGTACTCCATAAAAACTACCTTTAAAAAATACCGCTAAGAATAAACATACTGAGCATAAAACCACAGGCTAACGCACCTGCCCATAGAAATGATTCCATGAAACGGAAGCTTCCGGCAATAGTATCTCCTACCAGAATATCTCTGATGGCGTTCGTCATAGCTATCCCGGGAATTAACAGCATTATATCACCAATCATTACTTTATCAGGATTTAGCGAAGGTATAAATATCGCACAAACACCTATCAAAAGACCTGATAATAAAGCACAGATAACATTAAAAGTCACCTGATTAGGCATAACAAATGACAGTTTATCCTGCATTATACAAATAAATACAGCTACCACAGCCGCAATTATACCATCTAAAAGATTTCCCCCGAAAAACATAGCAAAGCTTCCAGCCGCTAGAATACTGCCAAGGTAAAACAACTTTTGAGGATAATGTGCCTTTTTTATTTTATTAATCTCAATAGCCAAAGTATTTTCATTCATAGGAGTTTTACAAAAACGATTAGATAAAAAATAAAGACGCTCTATATTCATAAAATTGGTTCCGCCTGAATTTTTTATACGTCTTGTCTGCGTAAATTCTCTATGAATATTACCTTTTTCCGGCGATACATCATCAATTACCATTGTAACTACAATACTCGAAGTAATTACAAAAACATTCATCTCAGCCGCCCCATAAGCCTCGCCCATTCTCGATAAAGTATCTTCCACCCTATTTATTTCAGCCCCTGCGACCAGCATCATTGCACCGATCTCCAAGAAGAGTCTCAGCATGCCATTGTACTCTGAATCAGTTTTTCTTGCTATAATTTTAAGTCCCCCTTGTATTGCCTGTACGTCTATAATATTCATTTTTATATTCATACATCCGTTTATCAGCAATTTTTACTAATTCTGTAAAGCCAATTCCCGGATACTCGTCAGTTCCAGCAATACCGATGGAAACTGATAATTTTTTCATTATCTCGCCTTCCCAGCAATTTACTTCATCTAAGAATGAATCTAACATGTTATCCAAGTCATAATCTACATTACTCAAAGTAACTACAAACTCATCTCCACCAGTGCGATAAACCTTCCCTTTGCCACCGAATATCTTATATAAGCACGATGCTGTACCCTTTATCAGCTCATCACCAGCTTCATGTCCGATATGGTCATTAGCTCTTTTTAACCCATTTACATCTATCATTATTACAGCAAATTTATTTAACTGGCTATTATCACACAAATATGCTGAATGAATTTCATAGGCATTTCTGTTATATAATCCAGTGAGAGTATCAGTTTCTGATAATTTTTTCTTTCTTCTCAGCTCCTTCATTATTGAATTTGCATGCAAATCCAGCACCTTGAAAATAATCAGCATAAACACCAGCCCCAGCATAAATACAAATACACTTGGCAAGATACTCTTGACTATATCTATCTTATTAGGCTGATGGTCCTCTATCACAAGATACATTCCACAATTTTCCATGTATCTGATAACTACTGCACTATGTTCCTTTCGTTCATAATGAAAACTGCCGTCCTGAATATTACCACTAATATCAACTGTCTCAGCTTGCAATAAATCATTTTCATCTGTTATTTTAATATCGATATTGTATTCTTCCTCTAAATCCTTCAGCCTCTCCTGCAAATCATGCATATTCACAGAAACACCGCATACACCGAGAAATTCCCCGTCATTGCTTCTAACCGCTGTATTAACAGAAACAGACAGCAGCTTACCCATTTCATCAACATCTACGTCAAAAT
The DNA here is from genome assembly GCA_945637225.1 of uncultured Selenomonadaceae bacterium. Lineage (GTDB taxonomy): Bacteria > Bacillota > Negativicutes > Selenomonadales > Selenomonadaceae > CAMCDL01. Next base: position 270 of record CALZDE010000287.1, on the reverse strand, counting down.
CACATACTTTGTCTGCATATTTAAAATTCTTATACCATACATCATGTGAATCATTTTTAGGATCAATGTGCTTATTTATTCCCTGATAAGTATAATATATCCCTCTTTTATCAGAGACTGCAAAGACCTGATCACAACCTGTTCCTTCTTTTATGGAATTAAGATATGATACAATATCCTCTTCAATACGGGCATCATTTTCTGTAGCCAGAAGGTCAAGCTTCAAGTGATTGGAATATGACATCGTCTCCGCCACTGCCATCGGCTTAG
>CALZDE010000286.1 GCA_945637225.1 uncultured Selenomonadaceae bacterium | reverse complement strand
TGTCCAATAGGGTATCCAGTCTACTTCATTTATATCACTTTTTCTAAAAGTTTTCATTATGAAATATAAAAACTTTTAAAAATATTACATTTTTCATTTTCTACTATAAAAACTTTGTATTTTCTATACTTTTCATTCTCTACTATAAAAACTTTTTAATAAAACACTGCTCCATACCTAAGCATGAAGCAGTAACACTGTATGTTAATTATCACAAGACCAATTTAATATCTTGATTTTTCAAAAGTAATATCGCATTCAAACATTCTATTCCATATGTAATTTGATTTAATATTACCTAGTTCTGGCAATGGTGGTAAATTCTCTCTGGCAAAAAGCCTCAGCCAGCTGTTTGTACTGTACTGAGCATCTGACTGCTTAGTTCCTAAATCAGAATATAGTCCTTTTCCCTTAAACCAGCCAAGCTGTCTCTTGATACTCTGACGTACATTAGCCTGATATGCCCAGTCATCTAAATATCTTGTCAAGAGCAATTTATTCTTTGCTTCCTCAGTCATATTTCTAGCGAGCATACCCTGTGCTAAAGCGAATCCTTCACTATTAGTAGGAGTATTCCAGCCAGCATAGGATTTCAGCTTCATCAGCAGATTACGCTTTTTTAATTCATTCATTAAGGCATTATCTGAACCATTAGCATAGGAAATATCTGCTACACCTACTGGATAACCAGCTTTTACTGATTTTTCTACCATATCAGCAAAATTTCGTGTAATCATAGATGGTTTTCCGTCATTTTCGTATTTATCAGCTTCGCCAGTGGTACCATCAAATCTTGTGTTTACCAATAATACTAAATCCGCCTTTTCAGGAGAATTTACGTACCAGCCACCTGCACAGGCAATATGCGCACGTACAGTATCATCTATTTTTTCATCAGAATAAGCAGGAACAGTCATACCACCTGCACCCATGTTGTATTTGACATAAACCATCGGATTCTTATTAGGGTGCATATCATTTACAGCACGAGTCAAAAGCAGTAATCCTACCTCATCTACACCAGCTAAATTCTGAAATTTTCTAAAGCTTAATGAAAGGTCATTACTGCCATATTTACTTAAATGACGGCCTTCCATATGTGTCTGTGAATAAGGCGCATTATCATCACGGCCAAGAGCATAATAAGTAAAATTATTTAATTTAGTCATGTTAATCATGGCTTTATTTACAGAAAAATTCTTTTCACGTCTCCCCATCCAATCCTTCATTACATTGTTAGGAATCAAGGAAGCTAAAAATTCTTTTTCCTTTTTTTCTCTTTCAGTAAGGCCATTAATTCCGTTCATGTCGGCTTTATCAGTCAAGGCTGTATAGCGGAAAATATCACTACCATAGTTCTTATAATAGCTTGGCTCCATATCACCAGAAGCTTCAGCATTTCTAGAAGTACGCATTATAGAAGAAAAAACATAGGTCTTTAATTCTGGATGCAATTTATGAAAATCAGCAAAACGGTTTACTCTTTCCTGCAACACATTTGTAGGAATTTCGTGTTTACGTGAAGCTACAAGACTGCCATAAACCATAGAATCTGCTGATATTACAACGGCCTTGATATTATTCTTTCTCTCAGCATTTTTCTTTACGCCCACCTGGTCTTCCAGCCACCTCCACAATTTATCTGGATCACCATTATTACGACGACTGCCGAGAATTTCAGCTGGTGGTACTTCTACATCATAGCCTAACTGACGAATTGTATCCGCTGTCTGTCTATCAGATACAGGACGATTATCATGAGGTATATAAATTATCTTTTCTGGCTGATTTTTCTTAGCAAATGCCACATCACCATCAGCAAAAAACACTGTTCCAACACAGGCTAAACAAGCCAGTAATGAAACCCACTTCTTTTTGAACATGAAAACAAATTATCCTTTCAAATTTATTTATGCAATAATCCTTTTAACGTATCCTTTACATCATCAGGAATTATTAATTTTGTCTTAAAAGCAATATAACCATCTTTCGGAACAGCTTCCTGAATTTCTACTAAATCAATTAATCTATGTCCGTTTATTTCTCTGTTTGCTAATAAGGTATTATCTACAGCATCAGTAAAATCAAAGGTAAAGGTATTTCCCTTTGCCTGCACTGGTATATCATTAATCCTGTCCATATTGCCAAGCATTTTCTCTGCCATAGGCACAGACATATTAAATACAAGCCATTTTATAAAACCATTTTCCTTTATAGGTACATCAGTAATTTTATACTCTGCTACAGATTCCTGTGAATTATGCACAAACTTCACTATTTTACCTGAAAATTTAATGTGCTTGTCAGAAACGGTTTCCGCCATAATATCTATTTTACCATTAGCCTTCGAGGTGACAGTAATGGATTTAATCTCCTTATTATCACTTTTAGCCAGCTGTTCCGCCAAAACATCATTAATTAATTTATCTGGTATGGCTACGTTGCCATCAATCATTTCCTTCAATGTATCCTTAGTCCATACACTGCGGGCGGCTTCAATCACAGGCGCACATTTATTAATGGTTTCTGCTAAACTATTAAAATCTATATTCTGCACATTTTCTATAATAGCAGGCGGTATTACAAACATTACCCATTGCCGTTACTGAAAACTTATAAAAAGATATAAACTTTTCTGTTTCATTCCTACT
>CALZDE010000285.1 GCA_945637225.1 uncultured Selenomonadaceae bacterium | reverse complement strand
GATAAAACCATTTAATGTACGGCATTTTACGGTACCAGGTCAATTGTCTTTTGGCAAAATGCCTGGTATTTTTCTTTATGTCATCAACAGCCTGCTCCAAAGAAATTTCACCATTGACATACTTCACCATTTCCTTGTAGCCAATCCCCTTCATAGGCTGGCACTCAGCAGAAACACCACTCTCTAAAAGGTGACGGACTTCCTTTTCAAGCCCCTGCTCCATCATTATATCCACTCTTTTATTTATCCTGTCATAAAGTACAGAGCGTTCCCAGTTTAAGCCGATTACAGTAACATCATACACAAGGCTTTCTGAGCTATCCACCACAGAATTTTCATTCATGTCCGCCTTGCGTGCAGTAGATATTTCCTCACCGCCTAAATGATGTACCTCCAAGGCACGAATTACCCTGCGGAAATTATTTATATGAAGCCTTTCTGCGACTTCAGGATTTGCCTTTTTCAGCATATCAAAAACAAACTCCCGCCCCTTTTCTTCTGCTAATTTTTCTAAATATGCCCTGTATTTCGAGTCACCAGCTGTTTCATTAAATTCGTAGCCTTCCAGCAGGGATTTTATATAAAGACCTGTCCCTCCTGCCAAAATCGGAATTTTACCTTTGGCATTTATTTCTGAAATCAATTTCTTGACTTCTGTCACAAAATCAGCTACATTAAATTTTTCTTCCGGCTCTAAAATATCTATCATATGATGGACAATTCCCGACTTTTCTTCCTCTGTTGGTTTCGCTGAACCTATATCAAAGCCTTTATACACCAGCATGGAATCACCAGAAATTATTTCCGTATCCAGCTTTTTTGCTAAATCAATAGATAGCCCCGTTTTTCCAGAAGCTGTCGGCCCTAAAATAACAATTAATTTTTCTTTTGCCATAATTACCTCACTAACAAAATTTAGGATGTTCCCGAAGAAACACCCCAAATTTCATCTATATTTTCCTAAAGAATTATTTTGCTTCTTTTCTGCGTTCTTCCTGTGCCTTTAATTCCTTTGCAAAAGCAGATTCACTTAAACGCTTGAATGCCTTAGTCATAGCATATACCTGCTTAGCTAAATCCTTTGGAATCTGACCTTCCAAAAGTCTCCAGCCCCAGTTGCCCTGAGCAGTACCAGGAACATTTACTCTTGCACTGTTATCAAGGCCGATGTAATCCTGCAATGGAATAATACAGGTATCAGCACAGGTACGAAGTGCCATAGCCGCCATTGGCATATAGAGCTTTTCAACAGGAGTTGTATAATCACAGAGATAATCGCGTACCAACTGCAAATCTTCCTCTTTCAGACCCTTTGCCCAGCCGGTAATAGTCTCATTATCATGAGTGCCGGTATAAACAACACTGTTCTTTTCAATATTGTGTGGCATATAAGCACTGCCATAGAGGTCGTCAGCATAGAAGGCAAAGCCTAAAATCTTCATGCCAGGGAAACCGCTGTCCTTAACAAGCTGTACAACACTTTCAGTCAGAGTACCTAAATCCTCGGCAATAACTTCCTTCTTGCCCAAATACTCATTCATGCGGTTAAAGAGCTTCATGCCAGGGCCCTGCTCCCAATGACCGTTTAAGGCAGTATCATCGGTTGCTGGAATGGAATAATATTCATCGAAGCCACGGAAATGATCAATACGTACCACATCATACATCTGATAGGAAGCCCACAGACGAGTCATCCACCACTGATAGCCGGTCTGCTCATGATAATCCCAGCGATAGAGAGGATTGCCCCAAAGCTGACCAGTAGCAGAGAATGCATCAGGAGGACAGCCAGCTACTGCATAAGGCTTATTATTCATGTCAAGCTGGAAAAGCTGAGGATTTGCCCAAACATCGGAGCTGTCAGCAGAAACATAAATTGGAATATCGCCAACAATCTTAATGCCCTTATCATTGGCATACTTCTTCAAATTATTCCACTGCTGGAAGAACTTAAACTGCACATACTTCTGGAACTCTATATCAAAGTAAAGCTGCTCATTGTAGTACATCATAGCGTAGCTGTAACGAAGCTTGATATCCTCTGCCCATTCAGTCCAGTTCTTACCGCCAAATCTTGCCTTAACAGCCATAAACAAAGCATAATCATTGAGCCACCAGTGATTTTCATTCACGAAATTCCTGAACTCCTCATTTTCAGCGATTTTACTGTTCTGATATGCCTTGCGAAGTAAAGCCATCTTGGTAGTAGCCTGCTTATCATAATCGACCTTGGCTGGGTCATTTCCCCAATCTGCATTATCGCATTCTTCAGCAGAAAGAACGCCTTCCTTTATCAGCTCTGTCAGACTTATAAAATATGGATTGCCCGCAAAGGTAGAATATGCCTGATAAGGTGAATCACCATAAGCGGTAGGACCGAGAGGAAGAATCTGCCAATAAGTCTGACCTGCCTCAACAAGCCAATCCACAAATTCATAAGCCGCCCCATCAAAACAGCCAATACCATACTTGGAAGGAAGACTGAAAACTGGCATTAATACGCCTGCTGCTCTTTTCATTAAACGCAACTCCTTTGTAAAAACATTAACGAACATTCTTTAATATATATGTTCTACATAAAAATAAAAAATCCTGCTAATTTAATAAAAAATACTACATTGACAAAAATACAAAAAGTGCTATAATGAAAATAACAAAA
>CALZDE010000284.1 GCA_945637225.1 uncultured Selenomonadaceae bacterium | reverse complement strand
CGAATGTAGACATTACCTACACCAGCCACGTTTCTAAGGTCTGCCGCCAGCTTCTCCACCTTGCTGTAATCATTGGTATAAGCAATAACCTGATACGATGTTGAACTCTTAGCACCTATCTTCTTAAACTTATCCTCCAGCTTCTTTGCCGCCTTCAAAGCCATATCTGCCCTTGCCCTGTTAGAAGCTGATTTACTGTCTAAATCAGTGCAACTGCCATCAACAACGAAGGTCTCAATAATTTCACCAGTAGCCAGACGAATTATTTTAACATTCATTGAAGCATTTCCAGCCACCATCTTAGTATCTATAGAACCACCCTTGAAATCTGGAATTTCAATTTTCCTAGAGTCAGTATTCAGCTTGCCAATAACAACATAATCCGCACCAAAGCTGCTGCCAACCTGACCAGCACCGACTCTGCCAGAATAAATCTGTTCCAAAAGCTGTGCATCATGAAGGGAAGCAACTAAATTAGCATCCACGATATGAGAAAAACCCATTTCAATCAGCTTTTCGTTCATGGTTTCTTCAATATAATCATCATGTGCAAAACCATTAAGTGCAACCACCACAATACGAGGATCATTCAGACGAATCAAGGTACTTAACCTGCTGATAAGAGCCGCATTCGGTGAAGTATCTACATCGACTTCAGCCTTGACAAAATAGCCATCAGCAGTATTTCCCTCCTGCAAAATCTTAGAGCCACGCACAAAGCCGTTAGATTTGCTGTATATTTCATCCAAAGCAACAACGGCATTAGATACCAATGTACGGGAATCAATAAATGTGCCTGCAATCTCCTCTACGGCATTACGCTCAGCATCACGCAAAGCACTATTGCGGTCAACACCAAAGCCCTGAACAGTGGCAATTTGAGCCGAAGCAGTTCCTGCTGACATAAGAAATACCATTAATCCCAAAAGAAACTTTTTCACAATAAAACCTCCACCATGCAAAACATATCAAATCATGCTTCATCTTGTATGTTATCTTATATGCTACATTCAAATTTCATTGATTCTTTCAATTTTACAGGTATGTTTTCTAGTTTTCTTGCTATAGTTCAATCCTATTAGCAAAATTTCACCTTTATATCCCTTTAAAACACCTGCATACTCTTTATTTTTAATCTGTTTGAGAGCTGTATTGGCTGACCTGTTCCATTTCAGTTCTATAATCATTGGAATCTGTTCTGGATAACATGGCAATGGCATGAATACCATATCAGCAAACCCTTTGCCTGCTGGCAATTCTCTATACATATTATGAGTACGTCTCACACTGTAAAAAGCCAATGAAATCGTATAGGACAGGGCATTTTCATCATTGTATTGCAGATGTGATGTTTCAAGATGTGATTCCTGTACCATTTGGGCTACCGTTTTTTCATCGCCATCCAGTGCTGCTTTTACCAAATCATCAGATGCCTTGATAGCTTTTGCAATCGGTTCCCAACCTTCCATATTTTTTATAGATGTAGAAAACTCATCCTGTACTTCACGATTTGGTATACGCACCTCTTCCGTATTAGAATCATACGCTAAATACCCTAAATGCACCAATAGTGAAAAAACATCATCCGCACTGTTAAACGTTACCATATCATTTGAAAACGCTCTAATATCTATTTTATTTCTTCCACCATTGAATAAATCTATTATTTTATCCTTAAGACCATCTATATTAAGCGCAATATACATCTTTAACGCTTCATAAGTCTCTGTTTTATTCCAAAAATTTTTATATTTACGGTGATACATTGCAGATACAACAGATAATGGAGTATATATTTCGTATGATTTGGAAATCTCTTTACCATTTTCAAGTACATTATAACTCAGATAATATCCATCATACCAAGCCTTGCAATCCTCGTAGTTCATATAATATTTTTTACATAATTCCTGCACTTCTTCTGCAGTAAAACCTGTAAATTCAGCTAAAACGCTTTGATCATCCATTGAATACTGTGTAAACATATTTAGTGCAGAGTGCTCACCGTATTTCTTTATAGGCAAAATTCCAGTCATATAAACCAGTGCCACATATTCCTGATCCTTGAACCATGCCCTTATAAAATCAAGATATGTACGTTGTGCTTCTGCATCATTTTTCCAAACTCTAAAAATACAATCCCACTCATCAACAATTATAACAAACTGACGATTGTACTTTGTAAATATTTTATTCATACAGCGAGACACATCTACTTTATTTCCGAATTTTATATCTGGATATTCATCTGTTAATTCCTCGCACAAGGCTTCTTGCAGATCTTCCAGTATCGCCTCCACAGTCTTTTTACCGACCATAAAATTCTGCATATTGATTCTAAAAACATCGAATTTATTAGCATACTGAGCAAAATTTGGAGACTTCTTAATTTTTAGCCCTTGTAAAAGAGCAGTTGGGTCAGTAGTTGTACTATAATAAGCAGACAACATATATGCCGCCATAGTTTTGCCAAAACGACGCGGACGGCTGACACAAACATATTTTCTCGGAGTATTCACCATTTTATTGATAGGTTCGATTATGCCTGACTTATCTACATAAAATTCATCACGCACATTTGTTTCAAATGTCATAGTCGGTGGATTCAAATACATACCCATGCTATTTCACTCCCCTTTCCGATACTATACTAAAATTATAGCATG
>CALZDE010000283.1 GCA_945637225.1 uncultured Selenomonadaceae bacterium | reverse complement strand
ATTATGCAGAGGCTGGTGTACCTACCGCCCGCATTCACAAGGTAACTGACTGGAATGCTGCAAAGGAATTTTTGGGCTTAGTTGGTTATCCTGTAGTAGTAAAGCCTGACGCTGGCATTGGTGCATGTGATACCTATAAGCTGAATAATGATGATGATTTAGCTAATTTCTTCAATAATCATCCACCAGTTCCTTATGTAATGGAAGAATTTATTGATGGTGATATTGTTTCCTATGAAGCAATTCTCGATAATGAGTCCAACCCATTGGTTGAGTCCTGTACTTTCTGGCCATCTTCTATTATGAATATCGTAACTGACCAGCTTGATTTAGCTTATCAGGTGCCAGCTTATGTTCCAGAGAACCTTCGTGACGCTGGCCGCAGGACTGTCAGAGCTTTTGGCGTAAAGAGCCGTTTTGTACATCTTGAGTTCTTTAAGCTTCGTCATGATAAGCCAGGTCTTGGCAATGCAGGTGATATTGTCGGCTTAGAGGTTAATATGCGTCCACCAGGAGGCGTTACCCCTGACATGATGAATTTCGCTCATAGTGCGGACTTCTTCCAGATGTGGGCAGACATGGTGACTACGAACAGCCGTGTTCAGCCTGACAGCAATAATCATCGTTTCTGTGCTTATGCTGGCCGTCGTGACCAGTTTGAGTATGTTCACAGTGATGATGAAATTTGGCAGGTATATGGAAGCCGTATTATGAAGCATGAGCGTGTGCCTGAATTAATGGTACCTCAGCTGGGCAACCGTTTCTTTGTTGCTGTTTTTGACACTGAGGAAGAAGCAAAGGCTTACATGCAGTTTGTAACTGAAAGAAGATAATTTTGGAATGAAGAATTTAAAGAGAATTTTTATATGCTGTCTGATGCTGGTGGCGGTTGTTATGACTGGCTGTGGTTCAGCGGCAAAAGGAGATAATACAAACATGTCTAATCGTATTGCAGTTTTTGACACTAACATGGGCGAGTTTGAAATCGAGCTTTTCGAGGACAAGGCACCTAACACCACTAAGAATTTCATCGACCTCAGCGAAAAGGGTTTTTATGAGGGCGTAATTTTCCATCGTGTAATTGATGGCTTTATGATTCAGGGTGGTGACCCAACTGGTACTGGTATGGGTGGCCCAGGCTATCAGATTGATGATGAGTTCCATCCTGACCTGAAGCATGACAGTGAAGGTATTCTTTCTATGGCTAATGCAGGCCCAAATACTGGTGGTTCCCAGTTCTTTATCACTTTAGCAGCTACTCCTTGGCTTGATGGCCATCATGCAGTTTTCGGCAAGGTAGTTAAGGGCATGGAAGTTGTTAAGGAAATCGGCAGTGTACGTACTGGCTTCCATGACAGACCTATGCATGATGTTGTAATCAATAAGATTACCATTAAGGCACAGTAATTTTATTATCCGCTTCGTCTTTAGATGGGGCGGATTTTCTTAAAATTTACGGGATTAGGGGGATTTTTATGAAGTTAGCTTTTATTGGTACAGGAAAAATTATTGCAGAAGCACTTTATGCGGTGAAGTCCATTGAAGAAATTGACATTACAGCTATTTTTGCCCGTCCTCACAGCAGGGATAAGGCAGAGTCTTTTGCTAGGAAATATGATATTCCTGAAATTTTTACCGATTATGATGAATTGCTGAAGGAAACTAAGGCAGATACAGTTTATATTGGCCTGATTAACAGTGCTCATTATGCATATGCTAAAAATGCTCTTTTGGCAGGCAAGCACGTTATCTTAGAAAAGCCATTTACTGGTTTTGCCAATGAAGCAAAGGAATTAAGGGATATTGCTGAGGAAAAGAAATTATTTATTTTTGAGGCTGTCACTGTCCTGCATTCTCCTGTTATCAAGGCAATGGAAAAGAATATTGATAAGCTTGGCCCTGTAAAAATGGCTATGTGCAATTATTCTCAGTATTCCAGCCGTTACGATGAATATTTAGCAGGTGAAATTCCTCATGCCTTCAATCCTGAGTATTATGGCGGTGCTTTATACGATATAAATGTTTATAATATTCATTACTGCGTATGGCTTTTTGGTGCACCAAAGGATGTAGAGTATTATCCAAATCTCGGTCCTAACGGTATTGATACCTCTGGTACTCTGATTATGAAATATGATGGCTTTTCCGCAGTATGTACTGGTGCTAAGGATTCTGACAGTCCAGGCTACATTTCCCTGCAGGGTGAAAAGGGCTGGATAAAATTAGATGGCAAGCCAAATTCAGCGCAGGGCGTAGTTTCTCATTATATTGACGAGTCCAATCCAAATACTGTAAAGGACGCTTCTGGCGGTACTACAAGAGCAAGTATTGAGGAGCATTTTGAGCCACCACAGGAATATCATCGCATGGTGGGAGAGTTTAAGGAATTTGCAGAAATAATTGATAAAAAAGATTATGAACGTGCGGCAAAATTCCTGGCAGAAACTGTTACCGTAGTTGAGGTTTTGGAAAAGGCACGTAGCAAAGCAGGCATTAAGTTTTAAAATCTGAAATAAAAAAGGCTATCTTTTAGAGGAATGAAAGTAATTATCCTTTTGAAGATAGTCTTTTTATTTATGACGCTGAGTATATTTTTTAGATTTTATTTTTACTGAAAATATAGATTGATAATGCAATTTCGATGATGATAAGCACTGCCAGTACGCCAAAGGCCCAATTAAGGCTGGTA
>CALZDE010000282.1 GCA_945637225.1 uncultured Selenomonadaceae bacterium | reverse complement strand
ACATCCTTAAACTGGCTTTTATGACTGCATTTAATGCTTGATGAATAATTCAGGTTTAATTGTATTTGCTGTGGGCGTATTATTATACTATTGGTTTCATTTTGGTGGTACTCTGAAGCATAGGGACAAACCAGAATGGGATGAGCTTCCTCATATAATAAAGAAAGATATATTCCTTGCAAAGGCTACTATGGATGATTTTGTTGCTATTAAACAGGCAAGAAAGTTTTCTGTACCAGAATTTTTACTGCATGAAGATAATGAATCTGAGGAGATTATCAGGGCGGCAATTCCAGAATTAAAGAATATCGAAAACAAAGCGGATTTTAATCCTTTATCTGCTTTTTATCGTCATGCTTCAGGTGCTAAAATAAAGAAGCCAAAACGTATTTTTTTGGTGTATGGTGAAAGTCATGCACAGTCCTTATTTGATTCTCCATATGATTATCTAAATGTAATGGAAGCAAGTAAGAAATTTCGTAGTGATGAGCATACTTATTCTATAAATAATTTTTTATCAGGTGGCTTATTATCTCAGATTTCCTTAGGAAGCTTATTGCTGGGAACATATGATTCAGACGTTGAAATTAACGAGCGTACAGAATTTTGGCATGCCACTACTCCAATGGCTATGGCAAGGCAATTAAAGAAATTAGGTTATAATACTCATTTTTGGTATGGTGGCAAACTGACATGGGGAAGCCTGTTGCATTTTTGTCCAGCAGCTGGTTTCGATGAATGTCATGGTGGTCCAGATATATGTCCTCCTGATTCTCCTTCTACATGGCTAGGCGTATATGATCATATTTTCTTAGATTCAGTGGCACAGATGATTAAAAATTCAAATAATGAGTATGAATTCCATTTTATTTATACCACATCTAATCATGGTCCATATGATATGCCTTATGGTGAATATGGCTTCGATGCGAATAAGATTATGCCGAATATTCCAGAGGCTTTGAAAAATAGTGAGATGGATATGAGACGCTTTGCTGGTGTTTGGTATTCAGATCAGTATATCAATAAGTTTATTGATGAAATGAAGGAACAATATCCCGACAGTCTTGTTATAGTAACTGGCGATCATGCTTCTCAGCTGATACCTTATGATAAGGAGATTATTCCACGTACAGAACAGATGCTGCGTGAAACAATGCTGCCATGTTTCCATATTTATCATAAGGATTTAACAGCAGATATGCTGGCTAATAATAAAATTGGTTCTCATATGAATATTCCTGCTACTATAATTGAGCTTATTGCAGAAAAGGGCTTTGAGTATTGTTCATTATTCCCATCCTTAACAGAAAAGCTTGACCATGTTGTAAGCCCATATTGCTGGATGACAGAAAATGAAATAGGTGTTTACCGTGATAAGACGTCACAGCAGTTAGAGACATCAGCAGAAAATAAAACGATAAATGTAGGCAAAGTTTTATATGAGGCTGAGAGAAACGCATGGCAAGAGATTACGGGATGGATTCTACGACATCCAGAAGTGTTACAAAATAAATGATATTTTTTTATGGTGGGAGAGATGAAAAATGAAGGGAATTATCAATGGTAAAATAATCACAGAAGGAAACAATGGGCGTTTTGATATTTTAGAGCGTCATGTATTGCTTTTTGACAAGAAGATTATTCAGATTGTGCCATCTAATTATTTTGCGGCAAGTCAGGTAGAGGAATTAATTGATGCAGAGGGACTTTATGTTTCTCCTGGTTTTATCAATACTCATGTTCATGGGTGTGGCGGTGCTGACACGATGGATGACGACCCAAATGCTTTAATTACGATGGCTATGCAGCAGGCTCGCAATGGCGTTACTTCATTTTTGGCTACTACAATGACTTATGATATGCCACGTATTTATGAGGCTCTTGAGCGTATTCGTAAGCACATGGAAACAGAAAATCCAAAGAGTATTGGTGCAAAAGTTATTGGCTGTCATATGGAAGGTCCTTTCATCAGCGAAAAATATAAGGGTGCACAGGATAAGAAAAATATCCAAAAGGCTGATTTCTCTGCAATTGAAAAATATGCTGATATAATTAAGGTCATTACAGTGGCACCTGAGACATTAGGGGAAAACAGCGAATTTGGTCATTTATGTGCAAAGGCTGGTATTCAGGCTTCTGTAGGTCATAGTGGTGCTGATTATGATACTGCTTATAAAGCAATTATGGAAATGGGCTTTACCCGTTTTACTCACCTTTTTAATGCTATGTCAGGTATGCATCACAGAAATCCTGGTGTTGCTAATGCCGCTTTGGATACATGGGCTTTTACGGAATTAATTTTAGATAATGTTCATGTCTGTCCTGCAATGCAGCGTCTGGTCTGGAATATTAAGGGACCTGAAAAATTAGTAGCTATTACAGATTCTATGCGTGCCTGTGGTTTGGGTGATGGTGAATCTGAGCTTGGCGGTCAGAAGGTTTATGTAAAGGGAAATCTGGCTACCTTAGAGGATGGAACTATTGCTGCCAGCGTAGCCACTATGGATAACTGTGTAAAGAATCTTGCTGAAAATGTAGGTGTTCCTGTTTGGGAAGCGGTGGAATGTGCTACTAAAACTGCAGCAAAGTCTTTGGATATGCAGTATGAAATAGGAAGCTTTGAAGCTGGCAATGCGGCTGATATAATTTTATTTGATGATGATGTAGATATCAAGCGTACCATTGTTGATGGCAAGACAGTATATTTCAAAG
>CALZDE010000281.1 GCA_945637225.1 uncultured Selenomonadaceae bacterium | reverse complement strand
ACAGCAGAGAAGAAATATGGAAAATGAATCAGGAAAGGCAGAATTTCATTTTGATTAAAAATTTTTCTGTTATATCGTTGGAGGGATTATTTTTATGTGTAGAACAGGTAAAAAATTACTGCTGATTTTTCTGCTAGTGACATTTGCCGTAATGCTTCTAGGTTGCGGTAAGCAGATATATAATGAATCTGAAGGAAAAAATGTATCAAAGGAAGCTTCTGTTGATGAAAAAGTAGATAAAATTTTATCTTCTATGTCACAGACAGAAAAGATTGGGCAGATGATGATGATTGGCATTCATGGTACTGATGTGAATGAAGATAGTCTTTTTATGCTTCATCAGTATCATTTTGGCGGTATTATACTTTTTGACCGCAACATGAAGAACAAGGAGCAGGTTGCCTTGCTGAATCAGCATCTTCAGGAACAGTGTGAGGAGAAAATTCCTTTGTTTATTGCTGTGGATGAAGAAGGTGGCAGTGTTGCCCGCATGAAGGAGGTACTTATTCCGCCTAAGTCTCAGCTGGCTATTGGTGAAACTGGCAATCCTGAAAATGCATATAAAAGTGCATATGATATCAGTCTTGAGCTGAAAAAAATGGGCTTTAATGTGAATTTTGCTCCTGTGGCGGATTTAGGTTCCTTTAAGGATCGTCATTTCAGTGCCGACCCGTATATTACAGCAGAATTTCTCTCTGAGGCGGCTAAAGGATATGAAGATGGTGGAATGATTTACTGTCTCAAGCATTTTCCGGGAATTGGCAAAGGAAAAACAGATTCACATGATGACAGTGTGGTGGTAGATATTAGTCGTGATGAAATTTTAAAAAATGATATTATTCCATTTAAGAAAATCATTTCTGAAAGGGATAATGAGGATTTTATGGTGATGATTTCACATGTTACTTTTTCTAAATTAGATAAAAATACACCATCAAGTATATCTTCAGTAATTATGAAGGATTTACTGCGTGATGAACTTAATTATCAGGGGCTTATCATTACTGATGACATGGAAATGGGAGCTATCGCCAAGCACTATGGTTACAGGAGAGCAGCAGTAGAAGCTGTGAAGGCTGGTGCAGATATAGTGCTGATGTGCCATGAATATCAGCATGCTCAGGAAGCATATGAAGGGTTGCTGGAAGCACTAGAAAACGGAGAAATAAGTAAAGTTCAAATTGACAATAGTGTTAGGCGGATTATAAGGACAAAATACATAAATTTTAAATGATGATATCAAGTAATGAGACTTTTGTTCTAAAAAAATTTAAAATTTTGGAAAATTTAGCCGTCAAGATATTGACGTTTGTTAGTTTTTCGTTTACAATATAGACAATAGCGTATAGCCGTAAATTTTTACCATAAGAAGGGGAAGCGTTTTCTTTTAATATTGTGAGAGATTAGGCTAAGCGTAATATTTTATTATTTTGTTTTTTTGTGTTGTGTTAGGGGTGACGGTATGAATCAGAAGGATTTACTAGAAGAAGAGAAGGTTGTTAGAAAAAGAGCCGTTCGTAGGGGTGGCGGAGATGATATTTCCGAATTTACTGAAAATGTTATAAGTGATGCAGAAATTGAGGCTCTCGTAAAGAATATGAAGGGCGTAAAGGGAAATAAAAAAGGCCGTTTAATTCGTTTATGGCAGCTATTGTATTGCAAGACTGACGAGAATCATACTATTGGTACTAAGCAGATTATTAAGTATTTTGCTGCTATGGGTATGTCTGTAAACCGCAAGACTGTTAAGGATGACGTTGATACCTTGATGGATGCTGGTTACAAGATTCATGTTATTAAGACTTCTCAGAACCGTTATTACATGGAAGAGCGTGAGTTCCAGGTTCCAGAGGTTAAGATGCTGATGGATGCTGTTGTTGCATCTCAGGTTATTTCTGCCGAGAAATCCAACGAGCTGATTGGCAAGCTGGGCGGTCTCATGAGCAATTTCCAGGCAGAGGGCCTTGCAGAGCAGATGTTTGTTGATTTCCGTCGCAAGCCAGTTAATGAAGAAATTTATGATACTGTAAATACTCTTTACACTGCTATTGCTAAGGGCAAGAAGATTGCTTTCCAGTATTGGGATTACAACAGTGACAAGCAGGTTGAGCTGAAGCATAATGGTTATGTGTACTATGTAAGCCCTTATGTTCTGCTGTGGAATGATGATAATTATTATGCAGTTGGTTATTCTGACAAGCATGATAAGATTTCCCAGTTCCGTATTGACCGTATGTATTCCGCACAGGTTACTGAGGATGATGCAGTTGAGAAGCCAGCTGACTTCAATCCAGCAAACTATACCAAGCAGGCTTTCGGCATGATGAATGGCGATTCCACTGTTAAGGTTAAGCTGGAGTGTCAGGAAGGCTACATGAAGGATATTATTGACCGCTTTGGTGTGGGCGTTGAGACTAAGCCTCTTAGCCACAACCGTTTTGAAGCTAAGGTAGATGTTTTCACAAGTCCTGCATTCTATAGCTGGGTATTCGGCTATGGCGGAGACATTAAGATTAAGGGGCCTAAGAAGGTATTAGAAGAGTATCGTGGTATGCTGACTAAGGCTTTAGAGTAAGTTTTTGTCGGTATCTGGGTAATACTTTGCAGTATAAAGTGTAAGCTGGTTGTCTGTTATGACAGCCGGCTGCTTTTTTTTCAAATAAATAATTATAACGCTCTCAATCATGAAAATGCAACAAGCATTTTCTTCCTATGACAGCGTTTCAACGAC
>CALZDE010000280.1 GCA_945637225.1 uncultured Selenomonadaceae bacterium | reverse complement strand
TTTGCCTATTTCTTTGCCTATTTCCTGCTGTTCAATCAATTCCTGCTGCCATGTCATAAAATCCGCCTTCTTTCCACTGTCCATTTTCACAAACTTAACTCTTTTATCCAGCTTCTTAGTAAATTCATCACTGGCACCCTTGCCATCTACATAATCAAGAAATGCTATTTGCTGTGGGGTTAAGCCTTCTCTTTTTCCTTTTGTATTAAAGAATATTGTAGTTGTCCTGTTATTTACTGGCATATCTGGTGCTTCCACACATTTTGTCACCAAGGTATACTTACTTAGATTTAGACCAAATGGATCAAATGTACAGATAAAGATTATGATCGTATTCTTTAAATACCTATAAGATTTTCCTTTGGCTAAAAGCTCGCCATCCATCTTCGACTGATAGTATCTTGTCCTGCATGGAAGATAATCCTTTTCATTTTCACCAACCTGCATTTCAATGTCATAGGCTGTTCCATCTTCATCCTGAATATATATATCCAAACGAATTCCTTTTTGGAATTTATCATGCTCATATTCTTTTTCGTGTTCCTTGAAATCTATTTTAGCAACTTTAGTTCCAAGAAGAATTTCCAGCTGTTCCTGACATATATCTGTATCATCCATAGCCAATCTAAAAATAAAATTGTTACTTATACCAGCATCTTCCCAGGATATTAAAGCCGTTTTTTCAGCTGACATAACATCACCTCAATAATATTATAATGCCATATATCAAGAAAAGCAACCTGCATTTTAGGCAAATAAAACAGAGGAACGATTTAACGCTCCCCTGTCAGTATATCATTTATGAATTTTTTACTTTACGCTGTCCAGCCACAGGCGAACATCTACATTTTCAATAGGTGCTACCGCCTTCTTTGAAGCTGCTGTCTTGCCAACAAATTCAGTAGTAACCTTTACGATGTTGTCAGCACACAGACCAAACTGCTTTAAGAGGTCAGCCGCTGGGCCAGAATGACCAAACTCATCATTTACGCCAATACGCTTCAGTGGAACTGGGCACTCCTCAGACAGAACGCCTGCAACAGCCTCACCAAGACCACCGATAATGGAATGCTCCTCAACGGTAACAATCCTGCCACACTCCTTAGCAGCCTTGATAACCATCTCTGCATCAATAGGCTTAATGGTAGCCATGTTGATGATACGAGCCTTGATACCATTAGCTGCTAAAGTCTTGCCAGCCTCAATAGCCTCTGGAACCATGATACCAGTAGCAATAATAGCTACATCAGTACCTTCCTGCAGAACCTCGCCCTTACCAATCTCAAACTTGAAATCCTCAGAATGGAAAACAGGAGTAGCCGCACGGCCAAAACGCATGTATACAGGGCCTTCCATCTCATAAGCGGCCTTAACCATAGCAATAGCCTCTACATTATCAGCAGGGCACATTACAGTCATGCCTGGAATGGTACGCATGAGGGCAAAATCCTCACAGCACTGATGGGAAGCACCGTCCTCACCAACGGAAATACCGCCATGAGTAGCACCAATCTTTACATTGAGATGTGGATAGCCGATGGAGTTACGAATCTGCTCATAAGCACGGCCAGAAGCGAACATTGCAAAGCTTGCAGCAAAAGGAACAATACCCATAGTGGAAAGACCAGCAGCAACGCCAATCATATTTGCCTCAGCGATACCACAGTTGAAGTGGCGGTCTGGATATGCCTTCTGGAACTTTGCGGTCTTGGTAGCACCAGCTAAGTCAGCATCTAAAACAACTAAATTATCATGCTCTGCAGCAATCTGCTTCAAAGCGTCACCATAACCCTCACGGGTTGCAATCTTCTGTACGTCAGCCATTGTTACGCCTCCTCTATAGCCTTACGAGCATTTGCCAAGTCTGCCATACCCTGATTATATTCATCCTGGTTAGGAGCCTTGCCATGCCAGCCAACCTGATTCTCCATGAAAGAAACACCCTTACCCTTAATGGTGTTCATGAGAATAACGAAAGGCTTGCCGCTGCCCATATTTGCATGGAAAGCAGTCATTGCATTTTCAATGGCATCGAAATCATGGCCATCAATCTTTACTACCTGACAGTTGAAAGCTTCAAACTTAGCATCAACTGGAGCAGAGTTCATTACAAATTCAGTAGTACCATCAATCTGCAGACCATTGATATCTACAATGATGCAGAGATTATCAAGACCAAAGTGAGAAGCAGACATAGTAGCCTCCCAAACCTGACCCTCAGCAATCTCGCCATCACCTAAGATGGTATATACATTGATATCCTTCTTCATGTACTTTGCGCCCTTAGCCATGCCAACAGCAGCAGAAATACCCTGACCCAGAGAACCGGTAGACATGTCTACGCCTGGAGTCAGATTCATATTTGGATGGCCCTGAAGATGACAGCCAATATGACGTAACTTCTGTAAATCCTCAACAGGGAAGAATCCCTTCTGAGCTAATACAGCATAAAGAGCAGGAGCCGCATGACCCTTGGATAATACAAAACGGTCACGATCAGCCTTCTTAGGATCCTTTGGATCTACACGCAACTCTTTGAAATATAAATAAGTGAGCATATCTGCAGCAGACAGACTGCCACCTGGATGACCGGACTTAGCATTTAAGGTGCCAGTCAGGATACCTTCGCGAACACTAAGTGCCTTCAGGGATAAATCCTTCTTTTCCTCAGCTAACATTTAAAATTAACCGTTACTGAAAACTTATAAAAAGCTATTGCTTTTAAGTTTCATTCCTTATT
>CALZDE010000279.1 GCA_945637225.1 uncultured Selenomonadaceae bacterium | reverse complement strand
AAATTCAATCATCTTGTATCTTGGGTCTTTTGGTAATTTCAAATTCAATCCCCCGTTCCAAAAAACAAAATCAATCGCTGTTAAACGCAGGGCAAAGCCTGCAATCTCTGTATGATACTTTGATTGCAAGCTGCTCTAGCGTTATATTTTCGTTATTTTCTTTTTGCCATTTTTCAAAAATTATTCATTACCACTCACCTCATATTCCTTGCAATTAACAATTTTAACATAATGATTAGGTCTATTTACATTGTCGTTCATATAAACCTCCAAAAGCCGCCCCTGCATCAATGCAAAGACAGCTTTATTTTTCAATATTTATCTGTAATCTTCCAGTATTCCTGCCAATGAATCTGCTACCGCTTCATTTGGTTCTGTATAGCCTAATCTCTCAGCCCAACGTCTCAGCTTCGGATTATACGGAATATCATCAACCATGCCATTGATACCATCCTCACCTTCAAGCAATGCTAGGACAAGAAGTACATCCATTGCCTCTTCTCTAAATTTATCCATCGCCTGTCCAGGACTAACAGGAGTAACATTATTGCTCCGCCCCATCGCTCTAATAACCTTCAAGCTTGCCTGTGCCAGTTCAGAACATTCCTCTGCAAGCTGTTCATGCAGTGTTCTATTGTCTAATGTTGCTCTAATGTGCTTAGCATATTTGTTCACTATTACTTGCCACCTTTTATTTTATTAATTATAAATTTCTGTTTTACGGAACTATCACCGCTTGAATCTATTATCAGTTCGTTTATAAACATTTTCTGCTCTAACTTATTAGCACCATAGATGCACCAGTCATTAGCGTTTTTATCCTCTTCCGTAAGGGTAAACAGTCTGCCATTACTGGCAATAATGTGGTCTTTATTAAGCTTTATCCAAAACGGTTTGTTTTTATCAGTTCCCCATTTTCTACGAAAAATTTTCCTGCCACTGTAAAAAGAATTTTCCATGTATTCTGATTGCAAATTCATTATTAAATCTCCTTAAATGTCTTAGATTCTTGGTTTCAGGCACAAAGGCCAAAAGAATTTCAGCTTTCTTATTTTCTCAATTTCTGTGATAATAAACCTCTTTGACATCCATTCAAGAATGATTTCAAATTCCTCTGGAGTAGACCATGTTAAGGCTCTTCTCTTTTCTACAAAAATCTTTATGCGCTTCAATCCATAACCACAGAAATCATGTAAAGCACTTATTACTGCCGCTTCATGCTTATTGAAAATCTTTTCAGATAATTCCAGTGCAAGTCCACGCATTGTATTATAATACAGTTCACGATGATTTTTAGCTTCAGGCATTGCCAGCAGATACTCTTTTGGTTCTGTTTCCATGCCTTTGTAATCAGACCAGCCAAGAGAGCCTTTATCAAATTCCTTGCCAGCTATAATCTCATACCGGATAATATCATCAAAAGTCGTTCCGCACTCGGCATTTTGATGATGTGCT
This sequence comes from uncultured Selenomonadaceae bacterium, assembly GCA_945637225.1. Lineage (GTDB taxonomy): Bacteria > Bacillota > Negativicutes > Selenomonadales > Selenomonadaceae > CAMCDL01. The sequence continues at coordinate 1,289 of CALZDE010000279.1, read as the reverse complement.
TTGATTGCTTCATCCTTCCAGATATAATGTTTCAAGTATTCAAGGCACTTACGCCTGCTCATTTTCATATCTTTTACAAGGACGTAGATCGTTATAATATTTGCTATAACAACACAAGTCTTTTCGATGTTATTAAAGTAACACCCATAAACATCTTTATAAGCGCATGACAGTATCGTCCTGCTTTTATTGTCTGCCTTAGAATGCTTTTGTTTTGATATTTTTCTTGATAAACTCATTTCACACACTCACTTAATCCATTATATTTTTCTAGTAGTCATTCTGCCCAAATTATTAGCATGGTCAAAAGCCATTTTAAGTATCTCAGTACAGGTATAAAAATCATCTATGTTCGGTCTATTCTGCATTGCTTCGCAGAATTCATGGACAGGGCATTCATTATTGCAGTCCACCTGCCCGAAATCCTCAATATGCTCTGCCATCTGCTGGATAACATCTTCTCTAGCCATTATGACCGCCCCGCTTCCTGTTTTTCTTCTCCCATTTCTCCCAGCGTTTCTGCAAATACTTCCAAGGGACTGAATGCCACTTTTCATCCTTGCTGTGCCGCCAGAATACTCTGTTTTCCTTCTTGTAAATTTCTAGATCCACATTATCACCACTTTCTACCCTGCCCTCAAAAGGGAATGTCTTCATCCTGCACATTGCTTCCGCCTTCAAACTCTCCCTGTGGTTGTGATGTACTATTGCTGGGCTTAGAACCGCAGAACTCTGCCTGACTTACCTTGACTTCAGTTACATAGTGAGTAGTGCCATCTTTAGCTTTATAATTTCTCACTTCCAAACTGCCCGTAACAAGGATTTCACTCCCCTTGTCAAAGTAGTTGCCGATGAACTGCGCTGTGTTCTCCCATGCCACACAACGGATAAAGTTTGCTCTTGGTGTGTCAGCAGGTGCGTCCTTTCTCACTATCTTCGCTACTGCAATGGTGAATGTAGCAACGCATTTCCCATTTGCCGTATAACTCATTTCAGGTGCTTTTGTCAGCCTGCCTTTTTCAATTACCAAATTCATGCTTCAACCTCATTTCAAAAAATCATGTTTATTTTAGCGAGAACGTGCCAAATTTGAACGATAGGCACTATCTTAGGGTAAATATGCCTAAAATGATTTTGACACGCTTAAAACGGCTCTATTTTTTAGAATACTCATAGCCATAATACAATTCGCTCTGATGTCTTGACTTGCTCTCACGTTCTTCCTTTGCTTTTCTTCTGGAACGGATACACATTATCATGGTCTGCCGCCATATCGGGTCATTCTCACG
>CALZDE010000278.1 GCA_945637225.1 uncultured Selenomonadaceae bacterium | reverse complement strand
TCGGTGATACCGCGAGCAATCGCCGCCGCAATTACATGATTATACATAGTCATAAGACACGCGTCAGCATAATTATCAATAAAGCCGACTTCGACCAAGGCCGCTGGCATTGATGTACTGTTGAGAACGATCAAATTAGGTCGTTCCTTCACACCTCTGTCAGCAAAAGCCTTGTCTATTTTTTTTAGGCTGGGAACAAGCTGAGACTGAATGCAATCAGCCAAAATACCAGCCTTTGAATTTTGTTTCATAACAAGAGTTTCCGCACCTCTGGCACTTCCGTTATGAGCGTTGCAATGAACAGAAACGAACACATCACACTTTTCAGAGTTGGCAAGCTGACAAACATTTTCTCCAATACCGTCATTATTGAGGTTATCGCTCTGGAGCATAATCACCTCACAATAAGCAGTTTCAAGATACTTCTTGATAAGTCCGCTAATGTCATAGGCAACATCGCATTCACGCAGACCTAATTCACGATTAACAGCACCGCAATCGGGAATGCCGTTCGGTGAATGCCCCGGATTAATAAAAACTTTCATTTGTCTATTCCTTTCGTATTGAGGTAAAAATAAAATGTGGTGATTTGAAAAATATTATCTATGTACAAGCTCAGAAATAATTTTTAATTTAACCAGTGTAAAAATAATATTTTTTCAAAATTTCTCCAAATTCAGAGATAATATTTCCGTAAATTCAAGAAAAAAAATACAATCTGAAAATTTCGGGATTAGATTAATTTATCTTGAATTTCACAGCGTAATCAGCAAGCCACTTCTTAGCTTCATCAAAGTGTATCATGTACTTGACACCGTTGCAGAAGGCTGGAAAGCCCTCTACATGGCAGAAAGTACGCACCTGCTTTTCAGGAAGCCCAGCATTTTGAGAAAATTCCTTTACGCTCATTATAACAGGCAAGCCCATACAAAATCCCCCTTTTCTAAGTCTATTTTATTACATCATAAACTAAAAATAGAGTAATGGCAAGTAGGCACTTTGTATGAATTGGTAGGCACTTTGTATGAGTGCTATTTACAAGAAAATATTTTTATAATAAAATATCCATATAGGAAAACTCCCATAAAAGGATTTAAAGGAGACAATAAAAAATGAATTTATCTAGCAGTATAGCAAGAGAAATCAAGAGCCACAGGACAAGGGATTTATCCATGACTCAAAACGAATTTGCCAGCAAAATAGGCGTAAGCACCGCCACCCTGTCAGCGTGGGAAAGAGGGATAAGAGAGCCGAGCATTCCATACATAATAATCATGTCGGAAGTCTTTAACGTCACCATCGACCACCTTATTGGACTAGAAAAAATGCAGGGGGCGGTAATGTCTTGAATTATTCAGAGGAATACGTTTATAAAAGGATTTTATTTTTTCAGCAAAAGAACAATTACAGTGTTTTTCAGTTCTGTACTAAGACGGGGATATCTTTACGAACCTATAAACGCTGGAGAACAGGCGAAACCATGCCACACCTTAAAACCATGATAATAATAGCAGATTTTTTTAATATTTCCGTTGAAATCCTGCTAAAAAGTCCATTAGGCGGTGGAGCATGAAACGGAGACACAAGGGACAAGGCAGTATTTACAAAACAGGCGAAAGCTGGACAGTAGCAATTTCCATGGGCTACGACAGGCAGACAGGCAAAAGGGTTCGCTTGAAGCTGACCGCACCCACCAAGAGAGAAGCACAGTCAATCCTAAAGGAAAAGCTGAGGGAAATCAGACCAGCAGGAAAAGATACCACTGTTTCGGAGTGGCTTCACCACTGGTACGCAAATTGCAGGAGCGATAAAATCAGGGAAAACACCGCAAGAAGCTACAAAAGCACCATAGGCATGATAATAGCCGAAATGGGAAGCCTGCCCCTTGCAAGGCTCACAGGAGACATTCTGCAGGAGCATTTGAAGCGGATGACAGCCACGCACTACCGCAAAGCCGAACTAATAACCACCATCCTAAAAATGGCATTATCTAGGGCGGTAGCGGAAAACGTAATAATTTCCAACCCTGCATCCACCTTAGAACTTCCACCGAAGCCAAAGCCAAGGGAATTTGTACCGCCAACAGAAAGCCAGTACAAAGCCCTTACGGACACCGCAACGCATTTATATTGCTGGTCGATGATAATTCACCTTGAAGCCGTCACAGGGCTACGCAGAAGCGAAATTCTAGCCCTGGAATGGCAGAACCTTCATACAAACGAGGACGGAACAGGAATAATAGTTATTATTAGCACGCTCATAGTAGGTGAAGCAATAAACAGTAAACGACCAATAATAAAATCAGGCACAAAGAGCCAAGCAGGAGAAAGAAGCCTGCCCCTTCCACGGTACATCATGGAAATGCTGGAAGAACACAGGGAAAAGCAAAGGAAGCTACTAGGGGAAAATTCACCGCTGATCTTCACCACCAACGAAGGGAAGCCCATCAATCCCGACACATTCAGCAGTCTGTATTACCGCATACGGAAGAAATTAGGGATAAAAGCGACTTTTCACCAGCTACGGCATGATTTTGCTAGTAGAATGCATGAAAGCGGACTCTTTAGCCCAAAGGACATACAGAACCAGCTAGGACACAGTTCTGTAAAAATCACCTTAGACCGCTATACTCATATTGGAGAAGAAGCAAAACAGAGGGTTAGCAACTGGCTGGCAGAGAAAAAATTTTAAATGTCATATAAATATCAATTCAATATTATTATGATATTATTTTAATGTTATTTCAATA
>CALZDE010000277.1 GCA_945637225.1 uncultured Selenomonadaceae bacterium | reverse complement strand
TGAGGATGGAAGATTGGGCCATCATCAATGATAACCTCAGACTTGGAAGCACCGCCACGAGCCTCTGGGCCATAGGACTGAGACTGTACAGCCTCCTTGCCCTCTTCTACAGCTGCCTCTGCAAAAATGATAGCGGCGGTGATTACACCCTGACCACCGGAGCCGGATAATCTAAGCTGCTTTCTCATTTGCCAGCACCTCCTGCAATTTCAATAACCTCGTTGTATGCAGTAGCGTAATCAACGCCCTCCTCCTGATACAACAGACCGATTGGGAACTTCTCGCCAGTCTTCTTATCATCAGGAAGCTTATCCCATGCAGCCTTCATAACTGCATTATCACGCATCCACATCATCATCTTAGCTGGATCAGCCATCTTATTCTTACGGCCGTAAGCAGTTGGGCACTGAACGATAGCTTCAATGAAGGAGAAACCCTTATTATCTAAACCCTTGGCAATCATGTCTGACATGTGCTGTACATGGAAAGCAGTAGAGCGGGCTACATAGGTAGCACCAGCAGCCTCAGCCAGCTTGCATGGGTCGAAGGTACGGTCAATAGCACCATAAGGAGCAGTGGTTGCCTTCTTATGGGTTGGAGTCATTGGAGATGCCTGACCACCAGTCATACCATAAATACTGTTATTGAAAAGAACTACAGTCAGGTCTACGTTACGACGGCAGCCATGAATGAAGTGATTACCACCGATAGCGGTACAGTCACCGTCACCAGTAATAACAATAACATTCAGGTCTGGGTTTGCCATCTTGACACCAGTTGCAAATGGAATAGCACGGCCATGAGCGGTGTGCAGTGTATCAAAATCCATATAACCGGAAGCACGTGAAGAACATCCGATACCAGAAACAATTACGGTTTTATCTCTATCCAGGCCCTTCTTTTCAATAGCCTGAACAATAGCCTTCATAGCGATACCATTACCGCAGCCAGGACACCAGAGGTGAGGCAGACGGTTCTGACGAAAATACTGTTCATAAGATCTTTCTATCATTTTTCTTGCCTCCTTACGCCTTTTCGATGCCAGCAACCATTTCCTCGATACCAGCAACAATCTCAGCTGGCTCAAAAATGGTCATATCATACTTAGCACACAGTTCTACTGGGCACTTGCCACCTGCAGCACGCTCAACCTCGCCTACTAACTGGCCATAGTTCAGCTCTGCTACCATGATACCCTTTACCTTCTCTGCCAATGCCTTGATAACCTTATCAGCAAATGGCCAAATGGTAATCAGACGTACCATACCAATCTTGATGCCCTTCTTGCGGGCCTCAAGAACAGCCTCATAAGCTGTACGGGCAGTACCGCCGAAAGCAACAACGGCGTATTCAGCATCGTCCATGAAATACTCCTCAACGTGAGTAATTTCATCACGAGCAACTTCAATCTTATCATGCAGACGCTTAGTAACCTCACGAGTAACCTTTGGACTGCCTACTGGGAAGCCGGTTTCATCGTGAATCAGACCGCTTACATGAATGTGATAGCCCTCACCGAAGTCAGCTACATTAGGAACTAAATCCTCTGCTGGCTCAAATGGACGATAGCCCTCAGCAACGGTCTTAGCTGGCTTACGGCGTGGATAGATTTCCAGCTCGTTATCCTCAGGAAGCTCTACCTTCTCACGCAGATGGCCTACAATTTCATCCATCAGCAGGATAACAGGAGTACGGAAACGCTCAGAATAATTTACGCACTTAACAGCAATGTCAAAAGCCTCACGAACACTCCAAGGAGAAAGAGCAATCATAGGATGATCGCCGTGAGTACCCCAGCGAGCCTGCATAACATCACCCTGAGATGGTGCAGTTGGCTGGCCAGTAGAAGGACCTACACGCTGTACATTTACAATTACAACTGGAATTTCAGCAGCTGCAGCATAGCCGATAAGCTCCTGCTTCAGGGAAATACCAGGACCGGAAGAAGCTGTCAGAGCCTTCCTGCCTGCTAAGGAAGCACCAAGAACTACGCCCATGGATGCAATCTCGTCTTCCATCTGTATGAAAGTACCGCCAACCTGTGGCAGCATTTTTGCCATGCCTTCAGCAACCTCAGTAGAAGGGGTAATAGGATAACCGCCGAAGAAACGAACGCCAGCAGCTAAAGCACCCTCTGCTACAGCTTCATTACCCTGCATCAGTCTAGCCTTTTTCATTTTGCCACCGCCTTCTCAATCTTATCTACAAATATAGCATAGTCTGGGCAACGCATTTCGCACATGCCACAACCAATACATGCCTCAGGATTTGCCACCTGTACCTTGCCCAGTGCATCAAGAGCAAGAACCTGCTTTGGACAAAACGCTACACAAATTCCACAGCCTTTGCAGCGCGCCATTTTAATAGATATTTCTGAATTCATATCTTTATGCCCTCCGTAAATATTTTCGCAGTCATAACTGCAACCCGGCACATTCCCCAAATTACCAAACCAAAGAAATGCTTTTGCTCATACAGAATATGCCTAAAAAAACAAAAAACAGCCTCCGAAGCTCTACACACAAATGTAGAAGCTCATCGGGCTGCGCCTTTGCAACTCTTATTATAACACTTTTACATAGTATGTCTAGACCTAAAAAACAGATTTCCATTGCTAGAATACCACAAATTTCAGTTGTATACCGAAATTCACATACTAAGTATAACGATTTATATTTAATTTGTCAAGAGGAAAAAAGAATTCAGAAAATTATCGCAGTATCTCTTTAATATTTTAATTTATTGAAACAA
>CALZDE010000276.1 GCA_945637225.1 uncultured Selenomonadaceae bacterium | reverse complement strand
ATAGAATAAGGTACCCGCCACTTATAGAAGTGGGGGGACATCTCTTAGTCGTTATGAAAATAAGGAGATAGCAATGGCAGAAAATAATGAAAAAATCTTACCTACAGTCCAGTGGTTTCCGGGCCATATGACTAAGGCAAGAAAGATAATAACTGATAATTTAAAACTGGTTGATGTAGTAATTGAGCTTTTGGATGCACGTATTCCATACAGCAGTGCTAATCCAATGCTGAAGGAAATTATAGCGGATAAACCTCGTGTGATTGCGCTCAACAAGGCAGATTTAGCTGACCCTGCAATTACAAGGCAGTGGATTGCCAGCTTTAAGGCACAGGGAATAAAGGCTGTTTCTGTAGATGCCATGACAGGCAAGGGAACAAAGCAGTTAGTTGCTATTACTGAGGAACTGGCGCGCTATAAGACAGATAAGCTTCTCAGCAAGGGTGCAATTAAGCCACGTGCGGCGCGTGTAATGATAATCGGCATTCCAAACGTAGGAAAGTCATCCCTTATAAACAGGCTGGCTGGTGCGGCCCGTACCAAAACCGCTGATAAACCTGGTGTTACCCGCGCTAAGCAGTGGATTCGTATCGGCAAGAACCTTGAACTTTTGGATACTCCGGGTATTCTCTGGCCTAAGTTTGAGGATATGACTGTCGGCCTGAAACTTTCCTTCACTGGTGCCATTAATGATGAGGCAGTAGACAGGGAGCAGGTTGTAGGGGTATTCTTAGAGACGATGGGAAAGCTCTACCCACAGAGACTGAGAGAACGCTATAAATTAGATGGCGAGCTTCCAGCAGAACCAATGGATTTATTGGAGCTTATTGGCAAGAAGCGTGGCTGTCTCCTAAAGGGCGGTATCATAGACACCGAAAAGGCACAACGCATAGTATTTACTGACTTTAGAAGTGGTAAATTAGGTCTTGTCAGCCTTGATGTACCAGAGAAAACAGCAGAGTCAGAGGAAAATGAGGTAGCGGAATAATGATTGATACCACATCTATGACTATAAAACAGCTGGAGGCTATGCTGGCAGAGGGGAATACCTCAGAGGATTTTATTGAAGCCTTGAAAAGTGATAAACGTGCGGCGGCGGCAAAAATCATCAAGAAGATTGAGCGGTTAAAGGCAGAGGAAGCACGTCTCTTTGCCATGTATGAATTTGAGCGTGAAGCAATGGCAGAGGGCTGTGAGCTTGTAGCTGGTGTAGATGAGGCGGGCAGAGGGCCTTTAGCGGGGCCTGTATCAGTAGCGGCAGTTATATTGCCACCAGATTTGGTACTGCCACACCTCAATGATTCCAAGAAAATTTCAGCCGCTGTAAGAGATAAGCTATATGATGAGATTATGGAGAAGGCTATTTCAGTCAAGCAGATTTTCGTAGATGAAAAGACCATTGACAGAATAAATATCCTGCAGGCTACTATGAATGGCATGTATGAAGCTATTTTTGCCTTAGATCCTCAGCCACAGAAGGTTCTTATTGACGCAGTTCAGTTGAGGGAGCTTCCAATGCCATCACTTTCCATTATAAAGGGTGATGCGAAATCTGCTTCAATAGCGGCGGCGTCTATTATAGCCAAGGTGTCAAGGGACAGACTGATGGACGAATACGATAAGAAATATCCAGAATATGGCTTTAAAGGGCACAAGGGCTATGGAACAGCAGATCATGTAGCGGCTATCAAGAAGTATGGCCCATGTCCTATTCATCGTCAGTCATTTGAACCTATCAAATCAATTCTTGAGGCGGATAATCCATTTTTCGCCTTTTCGTAAGTCTAGTATAAAGGAAGTGGCATTCTGTGGAAACTAATATATCATCCTCTACTCCTGCAATACAATCCACCAGCAGGACACAAAGCTCAGAAGTAAAAACTATATCCAGTCGTCGCGATGTGGGCAGTGCCACCTCCGGTTTTGCACCTCGAACCAACGTAAGCATAGGCAATTCCGTCAATACTATGGCTGGCATATTGGCGAAGGTAGCCAGCAGCAGTGCCGAAGCTACAGAAACCATGCCAAAGCAGTTACAGCAGTTGATCAATGAAGTAATGCAGAGTGCCTTTTCCGTTGAAGCTTCTCTTGGTGAAGGTGTAGGAAGTGCCTTGGAAAGCTCACGTTTTTCTACGGAACAGCTGACTATCTTAAACCGTATGTTAGAGCAGTTAGCAGGTGCTTCAGCAAATGGCGAGACTGGTATGCTTAGTGATGAGCTGGGGGCACTTCTCACAAATGCCAAGGCTTTGATGGATAAAATGGATTTGCCAAATGGTACTATCCTGAATAAGCTTGCCTTTCAATTGATGAATGACAAGGGCATGGAGGAATTGCCAAAGGAGCTTCAGCAGCTTCTCATGCAGTTAGCTGGTAATATGCAGGGTGCTTCTTCACAGCTACAGGGACAGAATGATGGCATGAGCTTTTTAAAACAGCTGGTAGATGCCTTTTTCCCTCGTTCCATGTTTAAGGGGCCAAGCAACACAGGAACCTCTCAGCAGAATGCGAATATGCAGGGTCAGTCCAATACTCAGGGACAGCCAGCTATGCAGAATATGGTTAACGGCAGTAATGCTAATAGTACAGGTAACGCCAATAATACGCCGTTACAGCAGAATGTACCTAGTGGTAATAATGCAGGCGCACAGGCGCAGTCCATGCCACAGAATAATACTGCTAACGGTAATGCACAGCCTCAGAATATGGCTAATACTCCCAATAATCAAGGAAATGTTCAAAATCCTATGCCACAGGGAAATAACAATGCCAATACAAGCAATC
>CALZDE010000275.1 GCA_945637225.1 uncultured Selenomonadaceae bacterium | reverse complement strand
GCCAATGCTTTAAAAACCTGTAAAGAAAAACGCCGAGGGGAAGAATAACGATATTACTGAAATTTAACAATAATGAAAGTTTCTGGTAATCATCCATATTATCACGCCTTTCTCACATATGTATTTAAATTAAATACAATCATAGGCACCGCCTCCTCAAATAAAAATGGCGCATACCATTTCTGATATACGCCTTCTATATTAATTTCCTAAAAACTGCAATACACCACCCTGAGCTTCTTTTAACTTCTGTTTGCTCATGCCGTCAGTCAGTCGCTCGGTGCGGTCCATCTTTTTCTTTTCTCGTTCTGCCTGTACACGCTTAGGGCTAATGCCTAACTCTTTTAATCTCATACCGTTTTTGCCGGATGGATTTTCGATATAAGCGTCGATAGCTTCCTGTTCTTCCTGCTGTTTCTTTTTGTTGTTGCGCTTCATAATACGCTCCACGTCAGCTACATTACTTTCTTTTACGGAACGGAAGCCTGCTCCGCGAAGAATACGGCTCCATGTGTCTTCATATCTTGTCATTGTCCTGCCGCGCTTACCTTCAGACTCTCCCCAATAGGTAGCCATGAGAATATTGTATAAACCTGGGGAAACATCTCTTACCGCATTAGGAATGTTGCCTGCTGCTAAATCAAAACCTAAATTTACAGTCTTGCCAAAAGTAGCGCCACCAACATCAAGCATTCTGGTAGGGATAACATCACTAAGACCAGCACGACTAGAGATATTGATACCGCCCACAGAAGCAAGGCCATACATAGCAATATTAGCTAATATCTTGCCTTCCTTGCTGTCACCAGCAGCAGTCATTATAGCCTCCTGCATGTGGTCTTTTGGAGACCAGCCTACAAAAGTCTGCAAAGTATCATCAGGCCAGTTGAGGAACGGAATACCTAACAGGCCGCAAGTCATAAAGTACATGCCCCAAAACATTAATTTCTGTTTTGTACTTGTCTTGTCACTGAGCATAGGCATAACGTCGCCCATTACTTCTAACTCTTTGATGCCATACTTCTTAAACTGTAATAACAGCTGGGAAACAATGCTTCCCCGGCGGAATATGTTGGGAGCGTCAGCTACACCGTAATCAAAGTTAGATTTACGGTTTACCTCGGAAGCAAACTTAATAGCTTCATCATGGTTTTTTCCGTCAAGTCTCGCTTTATGATATGCAGTAAGAACAGTGCCACGCCTTACAATAGACTCTGTTGTCTTAAATGGAAGCATACCCCACTGACCAACCTTATTTGCAAAAGCACCAGCATTCTTAAAAGCTTGCTTCATGCTGACCTTGCCACTACGATTAATATCGTAGCCACTGCCACTGTCAAGACCAATATCATTTAATACGCCAGTTTCAACCAGTATACGCATATCTTTATAACCGTATTTGCGTTTAGCACCCGCCTTTAGTATTTTACCCACTGCCGACATATCGCCAATGTATGTAGCTGCATTCATGATCTGGGAGAAGTTGAGTAATGCAGAAGATACATTCCATACACCCAAGGTCATCATACTTACAGTATTGGCTATACTGTTACCTAACTGTAACGCTGCACGCTCGCCGAAATTAGATGCTATCCATTTACGCCAAGGACCGCACTTTAAAATATTTTCATTAAGCCATGTCTCAAAACTCGATGGATTACCATTAATGTCATAGATATAATTCTTGATGTACTTAGGAAGGCCTGTATATTCCTTGCTAATGTCACCATACAAACGCTCAAACAGATTTACCGCCTGAGGTTTAAAGTATGTTTCCATAGCAGAATAACGGCTTGCCATATTGACATAATGACGGAGTACCCAGTCAAGATTAGTTTCATAGCCTTCAACGCCCTTACGTTGCAAGAGATTGCCAAAGAAGCGGTGACGACTGTTCAAACGAACACTGCCATCAACCATTTTCTTAGCTTCCTCAAAAGTCATGGCGTTCTGCTCGGCAATATCATTGAGCATTCTGCTATACTCCTTGATACCCATTACAGCTGCACCATTCTTTTCCATGCCAGAAGACAAGGTGTCAAAATCAAATGACTTAGGTCTAATGACAATAGTCTGTCCTTCCTCTAACTGGTGGTCTTTAAGATATTCCTCTGCTGCCTTAACTGCTTCACGTTCAGTTCTGGCACTGGTGATTTTACCTAACCACTCGCCGTTTTTCCCCTTTATATCAACCATATACTCATGGAAGAAATGAGGGATATAACCTTCAAGTTTGTTAAGCGGTGGAATTTCTTCGTTGATATAAAGTTTCCATTCGCCAGTTGGTAACTGCTCGCCATAAACTACCTGTACAGCTTCATCTGTTTTCATGGAATCAGCTGTGTCATTATCAACGATGATTTCCTTTTCCCAGTGCTTCATGTTTTTAGGGTCCCATTTACTGGAACCCTTCCATGTAACGTGATAACTTCCATTATCGTTCTTGCGGTAGCTGGTAACGGTAACAAACTTATTTCGTTGTAACTTGTCGAGTGTTTCCTTGCTAATATCCTTTGTGTAAATATTGATATGTCTGCGAGCCTTATCAATCATAATGTAGGCACTGGTCATAATACCGCGGATTTTCTTATAAGCTTCATAAATGTTATCTCCATAACCCAAAGCCCTAAACTCATCCGCTGTGTACTCATGCCCTTCTGAATCGCCTGCCAGTAACGCATTGAATAAATTCTGCTTATCCTCGCCGGACTTTAGAATTTCATCTTTGCCTACTGCAAGAACCTTATCCAGTTTACGATTGAAACGACTGCGCTGTTTAACCACTTCCTCTACT
>CALZDE010000274.1 GCA_945637225.1 uncultured Selenomonadaceae bacterium | reverse complement strand
CACCGCAGAGGCATCTTTACTTAAAACTAATATTATCTATTCTAATTTCCTTAGAATAAATTACAGCTTAAACTTAGCTAACTGCTGTTTCAGATTATCGGCACCCTGCTGGGAAATATTCATCTTCTCAAGAATACCATTTGCCTTCTCTGCTACATCAGTTACTCTCTCTGCTACGGTAGTATTGCCAACAGCACCCTCGTGAGTAGCCTTTGCAATTTCTTCCATAGCGTTGTTCATTACCTCAATGGAATCTGTAAGGGACTTAGAAGCTATATTGCTCTTAACAGCAAATTCTCTCAAATGGCTTGCATCATCACGATACTGAATAGCCATATTGTTAATCATTTCATAGTCCTTATTTACATTTTCTTCCATGAACTCTAACAGGCCAAATGCACCATTAGAAAGGTTCTGTACAGAACTTGTTACCTTGCCAGTAAGCTCCTGAATCTTCTCAGCAGTCTCATGGGACTGTTCAGCCAGCTTGCGAACTTCATCAGCTACTACCGCAAAACCACGGCCATGTTCACCAGCACGTGCCGCCTCGATTGCCGCATTGAGTGCCAGAAGATTAGTCTGCTCAGCAATATTGGTAATAGCCTGAGTCAGTGTAGTAATGTTATCTACTACCTTAACAGACTCAATTGCTTCCTCCAAAGAGGACTTGGTATTGGAATAGATACGCTGTGCCTCACTGCTAGACTGCTCCATAGTACGCTTCAAGCTGTTAGCACGAGCGGAAATTTCATCGGTGTAGTTCTCACTCTTATGAGCCTCATTAGCGGACTCACGTACCTGCTCACGAATCTTATCGCTGAGATCCTGCATATTAACGGTAGAAGCGGCAGTTTCTTCCATGCCGGCAGCCATTTCTTCAGTAACTGCGGACATATCCTGTGCACTGTCATTCAGCTCACCAACCAGAGCCTGAACCTCATTTACCATTTCAATGCTGCTTTCTGCTTCCTTATTAACATTATGAAGTACCTCGTGCAAGGATTCCTGCATCTTCTTCAAAGCACGAACCATGTCACCTACTTCATCATTGCGGTGAGTCATTTCTACAGGAACTTCCTGAGTCAAATCACCGTTAGCAACAGCTTCCAAATTCTGTACAGACTTCTGCAATGGCCCTGCAATATTCTTAGCAATAACTATAGCCGCAGCAACACCAATCAGCAGACCTAATAAGATAATAGCAGCAAAAATCTTAATGGTCATATCATAGTTGTCATTAGCTTCCTGGAACAAAAGCTTGCCCTGAAGTACATTATCAGGAGTGAGATTAGTAAGGTCAGCAGAAATAGATGCAATAGTAGACAGTTTCTGATAAATCTTAATCCTGTCCTCTGGAGCATTGCCTAAGCTCTTACAGTCAGTAACATTCTTAAGTACGCTTTCAAGATTGGTATCCAGATTTTCAATCATGGCCTGTGCTTTCTCACCACGATCAATTTCCTTAACCTTATCTATGTCGCCCTTAATAGAATTGAGCTTATTGATAATATCATCAAGCACGAAGTTACGATTATCAATAGAGAAATCCTGCTGCATAACGTAAGCAGCATTTACATTAATACCTCTCAGCTGGGTACTTGCATGATCCAAATACTGGGTAGCTGTCAGATTGTAATTGTACATATTGTCAATGTACTGCTTAGCCAGATTATTGGAATACAGACCAGCAACCGCTACCATAATGGTAATCAGAAGCATGATACCTGCTAAAATAAGAATTTTAACTCTTACAGCTAAATTTTCCATTACTATGTCCCTCCCTTAATGCTTTGCCTTAGCAATATTGTCTTTAGTAATACCAACGAGAGGAACTAACACGTTACCTTCCTGAAGCTTCTGACCGCTTGAAGCAATCTTCAGCTGTTCAACGATAGCCGCACCTACATTATCAAGGTCCTGCATAATGGTCTGAGACATTGTACCTGCCTCAATCTGCTTCAGTACATTATCGGTAGCATCTACACCGCTGAAGAGAACACCATCCGCACGTCCATTAGCCTTCAGTGCCAGATAACCGCCATATGCCATGTTATCATTACCAGCAACAACTGCATCAATCTTAGGGAACATCTTCATCCAAAGAGTCATGTTCTTAATACCGTCAGCCTCGCTCCAGTCACCGGTTGCAGTCTTAGCAAGAAGCTGAATATCAGGACGCTTATCGAGACAAGCTTCCTTAAAGCCTTCCCAGCGGTCACCGGCACCGGAAATAGCCATATCACCGGTCAGATATACAACAGTAGCACCCTGTGGCAGATGTTTTGCCATATACTCGCCCTGCAAACGTCCGCCCTGCTTTTCATCATTTATTACATTGGTAAACACACCGCCATTTACGTCACGGTTGGTAGCGATAACAGGTATTCCCATCTCATTTGCCTTCTTAATGCTAGGAACAACAGCATCGCCATCTGCCGCAAGCAGAATGATAGCCAATGGGCTCTTGCCTAATGCATCATTAAACTGGTCTACCTGCAAATTTGCATTGCCATCAGCATTAAAAGCCTCTATTTCATACCCCTCAGCCTCAGCCTTGCTCTTTACGCTTCTGAACAGCTGACCTGTAATGTTATTTCCTTCTATGCTATCGTGAGAAAGGAATACTACCTTCTTACTGGAAGGATTCCCCCCACCACCGCCTATACCGCAAGCACAAAGGCTCACTGTAACCAGCAGTACCAGAAAGAACACTACTGACTTTTTCAATCGACTCATTGTTTACCACTCCTTAATGATTAATTATGATAACGGTCTCTCCACAACCGTTAAAAATAGCTTCATAATAACGTAA
>CALZDE010000273.1 GCA_945637225.1 uncultured Selenomonadaceae bacterium | reverse complement strand
TGTAAACCGAAACATGACACAAAAACATGAAAACATCTATTTTTAGGGAGTTATCAACAGATTTTTTGAGTTATTCACAAAAGCCGTGTGAAGGACGAGGACAAGTTGACATACTCCCATGACTAAAGTCATGGGATTCTAGACTACGAGCGAACCTTGCCTATCATTAAGAAAGGTCTTACGAGTTCTCGCCTAATGGCTGATGTCCCAGCCATATAAGAATAAACTACGATATTATTCTTAATCCTTCATTAAGGATATTTATTGCTGCGTTAGCATCTCTATCGTGATGGACTCCACAGTTTGGACAAGTCCATTCACGAATATTTAAATCTTTAGTATCATGGTTCTGATAACCGCATGAATGACATAACTGACTTGAAGGATAATATCTGTCTATTTTAACAATTCTTGAACCTGTCTTTGAAGCTGTATATTCTAGCTTATTTACAAAGTCAGAAAAGCCATAGTCGGATATTTTTCTGCCGAATAATCTCTGCATACCTTTGAGATTTAAGTCCTCGATACATATCGTGGCATATTCAGAGCATATTCTCCACGCTAGTTTCCAGTGAAAATCATTGCGTTGATTCGCTATTCTTTTATGCAGTCGTTCTAAAGCAACAACAGTTTTCTTATGATTATTAGAACCCTTCTTTTTTCTAGATAGATTTCGATTGGCTGTAGCAATAGCGTTACTGTTTTTACGAAAGAATTCAGGAGCGATAACGTCTATACCGTCTGATGATGTTAAGAATTTCTTCATTCCGAAATCATAGCCGACGCTTTTACCTGTTCGTGCTAATACTTCGTTATGGCTTACATCACAGACAAAATAGATGTATATATCTCCGAGTTTATCTCGTTTAACGGTCAAGGTCTTGATTTTACCTTCTATCTCTCTGGATTTAAAGAACCTGTATTTTTGCTTTTGGATTATGATACTGTTATCATCACCGCAGTATTTATATCCTGCTTGTTTCAAAGTGAAAGAAGAATACTTTTTGACTTTCTTAAATCCCGGTGGAGAAGTTTTTACTTTGCGTTTTAGATTCTCGAAAAACAGTTTATAAGCATTAGCGATTCTATCTGTTATATCTTGAATAGCCTGAGAACCAACGTTTTTCCAAAATTGATATTTAGGAATTTTAGTCAGCTTGGTGATGTGTTTCTGTAAGCGGAACTTGTTCAGACTCTTATTGAATAACTTGTAGTATCTCTTGTGCAAGGCAATACAGTGATTATATATAAGCCCAGCTATATCAATCTGCTTATGAAGTTTTTTGTTTCGTTTTGAATTATATAACTTAAACTTATATGTTTTCACTTGTATCACCCTCTCGTTTTTTGAGTCTCTACGTACCATTTAATGGTTTCACTGCTGACGTTACCAGCGGTAGATACAAAATAGCTTCTTGTCCAAAGACTAGACATTCCTTTTAACTGTGGAAATTCATCTCTAAGAATATGCGAAGAAGCTCCTTTAATATTCTTCATGATTTCAGCAGGAGATTGTGATGGCCAGCATTTAAGAAACATATGAACATGGTCTTTATGACACTCCATGGCAATTATCTGAATACCTAACTTATTACAAATCTGCTGAGTTAATTCTTTAAAACGAGTTTCTACATTTGGAATTAAAAAGATTTTACGTCTATATTTTGGACAAAATACAAAATGATAGTTTATGAACGACACAGTAGTTGCCGTTCTAAAAAATTTAGTATTCATATTTTATATAATAGCATATTTGTAGATAAAATTCAATATATTATCTACAAATATCAATACGGGTTTCATCCCACGATTAAAATCGTGGGCTTTCACCCTAGAAAATCTGTAAAATCCGTAAGTCAGCTCGAAAGGGAATAAAGCCAAGCTGGAAGCGTTTTTAGAAAAATATGGCCTTCCTAGGTATCTTTCAGGCGACTTGATGGACGATAACCGCATAGCCCTCAACCGCAACAACAGCAGTTTCAAGCGTATGACGAGGGAAAAGGGATTTGATCTGGAGTCCTTGATTATCAGCGTACAGAAAAGGGAAATGCCAGAACCGCCAATCTTTGAAAATGCAGTGAAATTTGTACCTGAGTCAGAGGTACAGGCAAAGACTGAGACAGCAGAAGAAGTACTGAAAGAATATCCGCAGGGAACAGAGCTGGAAAGAAAGCTGGAAAATCCATGGGTATACGCAGAAATCATGGATTTTGTCAGAGATGGCAAGCCTATGAGTCCATTTGTGGAGGGCCGTATAAGAGAAAAGGGCCTTACCGTCGAGTATGCAATCGCTGAAGCAAGGGCGCTTGCAGGTCAGGAAGAAATCACTGCCGAAGAAACAGCGACCGAAATAAGCACTGTACCTGAAATAAAAACTGAATCTGAGCAAGAACCAGAGGCGATAGCAGTTTCACCTGTATCAGAATCGTCATCAGCACCAGAGCCACAGATTGATATTATGGCAAAGCTGAAAGAATTATCACAGATGTATCAGGCAGGGCTTCTCACTGATGAAGAATTTACAGCGGCTAAAAGAGCGGTATTGTCACTTTAAGCACGAGCACATTTTTTTTAATTTGCTTTGTTGTTGTTTTTAAATGATTTAAAATGCTTTATATGTTTTGTAGGTGGCTCCAGCCCCCTATTTTAGGGGATTTCGAAAGGCCCCATGTGGCAAAATACAAGTTACATGTGGCAAAATACAAGTTTTATGTGGCAAAACACAAGTTATATGTGGCAAAACACAAGTCGTACGTGGCAAAATACAAGTCATACGTGGCAAAATACAAGTTATTAATGTGGTGCAAAACAAGTTAATT
>CALZDE010000272.1 GCA_945637225.1 uncultured Selenomonadaceae bacterium | reverse complement strand
CTCCTCGTATAATATATTTTGTAATGAACAATCTTGGTTTTCTGACAAAGAAAATACTTCCATAAGGAACATCTTGATGCTACAATAATCATTAGAGATTATGTGGCTAAGGTTACGTCTTATCACTCCTGCGGCTCCTAATACGGATGACTGCTTAAAAAGCTTGACGCCTGCCTTATCCGTCAAATTCTGCTTACACAGATGTTGCATCCCTGGGCGAGAGCAGTACCAGCAACATAGATTCTCACAGGTGAATGCTTATTAGCGAGGGTGCAGTCAGCGGTTAAGATCAGGATAATTCCTTTCCACTCTTCCATCACTAGCCGGAAAGGTGGTGAATTACTTTGAAGAAAACGGATTGTCTTTCTACTCTTTTTGTCGGAATTGACATCAGCTCAAGAGAAAATGTAGTGGCTGTAATGGATTTTAGTTCACAGAAGCCTATACTGACTTTCTCTGTTGCTAATAACAATCCCGGTGCTGAATGTATGGCCAACAGGCTTGCAGAATTACTAGCCTCCCATCAGGAGCTTAAAAGGCTTGTCATTGCCTTAGAATCAACATCATTCTACGGCATTCACATAGCTAATTACTTATCTACCTGCTTACAGCTTGCACCATTTCATACAGCAGTCTATTGTCTTAATCCCAAAACAGTGGCCAATTACAAAAAATCCTTTGTTGACCTTGGCAAAAATGACTACATTGATGCCTTTGTCATAGCAGATTTTGCCAGAGTCGGCCGAATTACCATTGAGCCATGGCGTGGCAGCCAGTTCCTTGCCCTCCAAAGACTGACAAGACACCGCCTGCACCTGGTACAGACACTGACTAGGGAAAAGACTTATATGCTTTCAAATATCTTCCTCAAATTTAGCGAATTCTCACTACTTGATGAAGATGAACAGCCTTTTTCAAATAATTATGGAGCCACAGCTTCAGCGGTTCTTACCGAATTTCTCTCAGTTGAAGAGATTATTGAGAAGCCTATGGATGAGCTCATAAATTTTATCTGTGAAAAAGGACATAACAGATTTCCTAACCCTGAAAAAACAGCCCAGTTATTACAAGCGGCTGCCAGAAACTCCTACCGATTGGATAAATGCCTTTACGAACCGTTAACTATTTCTATTGCCTCATCATTTACTCTTATTTCTACATATTATGCAGAGATTAAGAAAGTGAATCAGGCGATTGAAAAAACGATTAAGGGATTAGATCCTACAGCTTACCAAAGCCTTTTATCTATTCCAGGAGTTGGTCCTGTCATGGCTGCTGGCATATTAGCTGAAATAGGCACTATTGACGCATTTAAGGACAATGATGCACTTGCCAAATATGCTGGTCTGGTATGGCGTGAATCACAGTCAGGAAAGTTCAAAGCTGAAGATACAGCTCTTTCCAAGGCTGGCAATGCTTATTTAAGATATTACATCCTGGAAGCTACCAGCCACATAAAAAACAATTGCATAGAGATTAACAACTTCTACAAAAAGAAGTATGCTGAAGTGAAAACACATCAGCACAAGCGTGCACTCGCTCTCACATCCCGTAAAGTCATAAGACTGATATTTGGATTGCTGGCCAAGCATCAGCTCTATTCTGGCAACAGAGTAGAATTAAATTAATATTGACCTAAAAACTTCCTTTTATTTTTAGTATGGAAGGAAGGCTTGTTTGGTGCACGCAATTTTCCTGAAATTATATTTTTTTATTTGAAATTATCCCTTGACATATTATCAGATTGCTTGTTTAATAGTAAGATGATGAGGGCATAGCTTGCGCCGCGTTTTGCTTCTCTAGAATCTATATTACGCACTATTTCTTTTAATACACACATGTCCTGAAAAATTTTTTAGTATTTTTAGAATTTTTTTCTAAGTCATACAATTGAGAACAGTTCTCAATAAAGCAATATATTCTTAGCATCCGGCGTTTTGCTTCTCTAAAGTTCTTATTACCATTGAAGATGGCTTATACACACATAATTTTATAGGATTTTTGACTCATTTTTTAATATCGCCGAAAAATATTAGTAAATAAATGGATACTTGCATGGTTACTACAAGCCTGTGCTGTAGAATTTAAGAATTTAGCGATAAATGATATCGCCCAAAAGTATATAGACGGCACGCCAGAGATCTGTCAGGTCAAAGTAAATGATACATTAGAAGTAGAAACATTAGCCAACGAAGATAAATCTGTAAATGAAGGTACGATCGTCTATGATATTAAATTTAAGGCTATGGCACCAACAATCACTGGCAAAGTACAGCTAATTGTCAACATAGAAGCTCAGAATAAGTTTAGTGAAGGTTATCCTTTGGTAAAACGAGGAATCTATTACGGATGCAGACTTATATCTGCACAGCATGGCCCAATTTTTGTAAAATCTAATTACGAAAAAATTCAGAAGGTATATTCTATTTGGATATGCCCACGACCAAATCCTAAATATCGTAATACTATTACCGAATATAAATTTATGGAAAATAATATTCATGGCACTGTTCATGAAGAAGAACAAAATTACGATTTAATGTCGGTAGTTATAATTGGGTTAGGAAAAAAGTGTAAGAAGGATATAAAAAATCTTCCAGTAATTGATTTACTGAGAACAATTTTCGTAGACAAAATTTCTCAGCATGAACGAACTTTAATACTGAAAAACAACTATAATGTTCAGCTTACTGCTGAAGACGAAAAGGAGTTGGAGACAATGTGCAATTTAAGCGAGGGTTTAACTTTTAGTAGAATGTAGCTATTAAAGATTTCTATATTCCGCAATTCATCCCCCACCTCCATAGGTGGGGGATGAATTGCGGGCAGTCATTGACAAATATTGT
>CALZDE010000271.1 GCA_945637225.1 uncultured Selenomonadaceae bacterium | reverse complement strand
ACAGAATCATAACGGCCATAGCGGTTGAAGTAAACACTGTCATCACCAGTATGGCTGAAAACACCATCCAGCATTATGCGGATACCCATTTTCTTTGCCTTCTCGCAAAGTTCCCTTAAGTCCTT
This sequence comes from uncultured Selenomonadaceae bacterium, assembly GCA_945637225.1. GTDB lineage: Bacteria > Bacillota > Negativicutes > Selenomonadales > Selenomonadaceae > CAMCDL01. Next base: position 2,727 of record CALZDE010000271.1, on the reverse strand, counting down.
TTCAGAACCGAGGATAGGGTCAACCTTATTGTAGTCACCTGTATCGTAACGATGGTTGCTGGCAGCTTCAAAAATAGGATTCAGATAAATGACGGAAATACCCATCTTCTTGATATAAGGAAGCTTTGCAATGATACCCTGCAAATTGCCACCATAGAAATCATAGTTGACAATTTCTCTGGTATCAGGGTCCTTATAATAAAATGGCGGATCATCCCAGCTGGCATGATAAACAGCACCCTTTTTCTTCACCATCTTATCACCGACACGATAGAAACGGTCAGGGAAAATCTGATACATAACGGAATGCTTAAACCAGTCAGGAGTCTTAGCACCTTCATTATATACAGTAATCTGATAAGCAGCCGGCTCTACACCGTCACTTACATGACCAATACCGCCCATCCTGTCATGAGCATTACCATAGAAGAACTTCTTATCACCAAGCTCGATAATAAAGTAATACCATTCCAGACAGCCCTTTTCAGGCATCTCGATATAGGTTACATAGTAATTTGCATCGGTGATGGAATCATCCTTGTTCATAACAACAAGACGCTCACCATCAATGCGGTTCCAAGTGTGAATTTTTACACTTATGTTTTTAGACTGAGCCTGAACCTTGATACGCATACGTACCATGCTCTGAGCCTCAGCCGCTCCCGTTGGATAACGGTAAATTTCGTTTTGTGAATCATGCTCCACCGACTCTAATACAAAAGAGTTCGACATTTGTGGAGTTCCTCCTTTACATTGACTATATTCACGAAAAGCCAGACTATACATCAAAATAGACGTGAAATCTGGCTTGAAATCGTGAACCGCCCAGGCACAACGACCTAAGTGGCGAATTAACATCCTATATAGCTACTTTGGTTTTACTAAAATTTTGGTTTTATTTACCTAATACCTGATTATAGCGGTCGATGTACTCAAGTGCAGACTTCTTCCAGCTGTAATCAGAAGTAATAGCATTATTAATAAGGCTCTTCCAGATAGCTGGATTGTTGTAGCACTCAATAGCCTGCTTAGCAACAAAGAGCATATCATGTGCATTGATGTTATCAAAGATAAAGCCGTTGCCCTCACCAGTAAACTTGTTGTAAGGAATAACGGTATCCTTCAGACCGCCAGTTGCACGAACGAGAGGAATAGTACCATAACGCAGAGCAATCAGCTGACCAATACCGCATGGCTCATAAACAGAAGGCATCAGGAAAATATCGGAAGATGCATAAATCTGCTGTGCCAGCTTGTTGGAGAAGCGGATATTAGCGGATACCTTGTTAGGGAATCTCCACTGCAGGCCCTGGAACCAGTCCTCATAACGCTTGTCACCAGTACCCAAGAGTACAAACTGAACCTTCTCGCTAGCAAGAAGCTCATCCATGATACGAACCAAAAGCTCAAGGCCCTTAGCCTCTACCAGACGGGTAACCATACCAATCATAGGAATATCACGGCCAACAGGCAGACCTAATTCCTGTTGCAGAGCTACCTTATTGTTGCCCTTCTTGGACCAGTCCTTAGCACTGTAATTTGCTACCAGATTCTTGTCAGTTTCTGGGTTGTAGGTATTATAGTCAATACCGTTTACAATACCAAAGAGAGAATCACTGCGCTTGCGGAGCAGGCCATCTAAGTTCTCGCCGAAGTAATCGTACTGAATCTCAGTAGCATAGGTACGGCTTACGGTACCTACCAGATCAGCATAAACGATACCAGCCTTCATGTAGTTGACAGCATCGTAGAACTCTAAGTCGCCATTGTTGAAGTACTTCCAGTCAAGACCGAGAACATCGTTCATGATGGACTTAGGGAATATACCCTGATACTTCAGATTGTGAATGGAGAAAATGGACTTAATGCCAGCATAACGCTCATCGCCAATATGATCCAGCTTCAGGAATACATTGGACATAGCAGCATGCCAGTCATTAGTGTGAATTACATCTGGCCAGAAGTCAAGCATAGGCAGGACATTCAGTACAGAACGGGAGAAGAACGCAAAACGCTCTGCATCATCGAAATAACCATAAAGGCCGTCACGCTTAAAATACTCCTCATTGTCAACGAAGTAGTAGGTAACACCCTCATGCTCAATCATGTCAATGCCAACATACTTATCACGCCATGCCACTGGAACGGTGATATTGCCGACATGAGTCATCTTCTCAGTCCACTTAGCTGGAATACTGCCATACTTTGGCAGAATAACACGGATATCTACGCCCTCTGCTACTAAAGACTTTGGTAAGGAACCTGCTACGTCAGCAAGACCACCAGTCTTAATAAAAGGTACTGCTTCAGATGCAACAAATAAAACCTTCATAATAATAACTCCCTTAAACACGCGCACTCAACAGTGCAGCTATAACCCCTAATAACTAAATGCAACCATCGGCTAACCAAACCGACAGCCGCCTGTTATTCTTTTACATTGTTTTTCTATGATAAAGTAGAAATAATTCTACCCCTCATGTTATATATATTCTCTATTAACTGCAAAATTCCTGCTAAAAAATTCAAATTAATAAAAATTTAATTGAAAATTCTGCATTACCATCACTTTTTGCGTTTTGCCTTGGAAGCCTTCGCTAAAATAGCCTTTGCCATAGCAGCGTCAGATTTCTTTGTCCTAGTTACGGCTTTTTTTTTAGCAGTCTGCTTATTAGCAGGCTCAGCCTTCTTTGGTTCTTCTGCTTTTTTTTCCTCAGCCTTTGGAGC
>CALZDE010000270.1 GCA_945637225.1 uncultured Selenomonadaceae bacterium | reverse complement strand
GTGCCAACCGTACCATGCTCATAATAGCCCACAGACTTTCCACTGTACGCCGCTGTGACCGTATCATAGTGGTTGATAAGGGCGAAATTATAGAGGATGGCAGTCATGACGAGCTGATGGCTGCTAAGGGTGCATATTACAACCTCTACAGTCAGCAGGAAGGAGCGAAATAACTCATGAAGATAAAGGAAATATGGGATAACTTCATAAACGGCACAGAGAAGGAACAGGAAACAGAATTCCTTCCAGCTATACTGGAAGTCACCGAAACACCTCCTTCCCCAACAGGAAGACTGGTAATGTGGAGTATACTGACACTTCTGGTAGTAGGTATTTTGTGGTCCGTTTTAGGGCATATAAACGAGGTAGCAGTAGCCCCAGGTAAGGTAATTCCAACAGGTCAGGTAAAGACCATTCAGGTAAAGAATAAGAGTATCGTTAAAGAAATTCACGTAAAGGAAGGTCAGCACGTGGAAAAGGGCGATACCCTGGTAGTAATGGACCCTACCTCCACTGATGCAGATTACGACAGCCTGAACAAGCGGGCCGCATACTATGCTCTGGATATTCAGAGATTAGAAGCTGAATTAAATGGTACTTCATTTAGTCCTAAAAGTGACCCTAATCTTGAATTAAAGGATATCACTGCCGAGCAGTCTCTGTATCAGAGCAGAGTCAGCCAGCACAGGGCAGAAATGGAAGCTGCCGCTAATGCAGTAAATCAGAAACAGGCGGCACTCAATGCAGAGCGTGTCAACTTAAACAAGTATGATGAGATGCTGGAAATTGCAAGAGAAAAAGAACGCCGTCTTATTGAGCTGACTAAGGAAAATGCAATTTCTGAGTTCCAGCTGTTTGAACAGACCTCCCAGCGTATCAACTATGAAAAGACCGCAGCTGCCCAGCTTGATCTGATAAACAGAGCAGAAGCGGAGCTTTCTGAGGCACAGGCAAAATTGAGCAATCTTGATGCCGCATACAAAAAGGACGTTATGGCGTCTCTCGTAGAATCCCGCAAGCAGTATTATGCACTGACTGAGGAGTCAAAGAAGGCTGACGAAAATCAGCGTCTTTCTACCGTAGTAGCTCCATGCAGCGGTACCGTATATAATCTCGCAGTTCATACTGAAGGCGGTGTAGTAACTGATGCACAGCCACTCATGGTTATTGTGCCAGATGGTGTAGAACTTGAATTTGAGGTATGGGCAGAAAACAAGGATATCGGCTTCATCAAGGAAGGTCAGGAAGCAGAGGTAAAGGTTGCAACCTTCAATTTCCAGAAATTCGGTATGCTGACAGCTTACGTTGACGAAATCAGCGCCGACTCCAACAGTGACAAGTCTGATCCTGAGAAGAACAAGAGATTCCGTCTCCTGCTGAAGCTTGATGAGAATACCCTGAAGGAAAATCCTGATATTCACATCAACCCAGGTATGGAGGTAACAGCCGAAATAAAGATTAAGGAAAAACGCATTATCGAATTCTTCCTTGATCCATTCCGCCGCTATACTCACGAATCATTGAGGGAGAGATAAGCTATGATAGATACAGGACTTGCCTCTCTTTCAGTAATAGCAGCCTACTACAAGATTCCTATCGACATGCGCCAGATGGAGCGTGCCTACGTGCTGGAAGCTGGTACAGTAGATACTGTTACATTAGTCAGGGCAGCCAAGGACCTCAAGCTGAAAGCAAGAGCCTATGAAGGCGTCACTCGTGAAGGCATGAAAAACATGGTCTACCCTGCCATTATTCACATGAAAAACGGACAGTACATCGTCATTACAGGTATGCGTGGCGACAAGATGTACATCATAGACCCAAGCTACAAAATGGAGCCTATGGAGGCAAATGTAGCTAAGGTTCTGGAAGACTGGACAGGAGAAATGATTCTTTTCACAAGACGTTTCTCACTGGAAGAAAAGGCAAAAGAATTTGGGTTTAGCTGGTTTTTGCCAGTAATTACGAAGTACAAGAAGTACCTCACAAGTGTATTTGGTATTTCTCTTATAATGCAGCTTCTCGGACTTGCTACCCCAATCTTTACACAGGTAATCATCGATAAGGTACTGGTACACAGAAGCACTGATGCCCTTGATATACTCATCATAGGCATGATACTGACCAATCTTTTCACAACATGGATGACATCCCTCAGAAGCTATCTGTTTACAAATATCACAATCAAGATGGACGTGGTACTGTCATCCCAGCTTTTCAAAAATATTACCGCACTTCCTGTCAAATACTTCGATAAATGGCAGGTCGGCGACGTAGTATCCCGCGTAGGTGAGCTGGAAAACCTCAGAAGCTTCATCACAGGCTCATCCCTTACCATTGTGCTGGATATTATCTTTGCAGTGGTATATGGCGTAGCTATGGTGTACTATAGCCGTATACTCAGTCTGGTAGTAGCAGTAATTATTCCATGCTTTATCATTCTGAATGCAGTCGTAGCACCTATTTACAAAAAGCTCATCAACGACAGATTCCTCATAGGAGCAGAAAACCGTTCATTCCTCATCGAGACCATTACTGGTGTACATACTGTAAAATCATCAGGCGTGGAAAAAACCTTTATTCAGCGTTATGAGGAAATCCTGGCAAGATACGTAAATTCAGTATTTGCCGTAGTCAACCTAGCGAATATAGCAGGCTGTATCGGCGGATTCCTCCAGCAGATATTCAACCTGTCAATTCTTTGGGTAGGTGCTATCTACGTAATGGATGGCGATATCAGCGTAGGTGAGCTCATAGCCTTCCAGATGATGGCAGGCGGTATGATCATGCCTATTATGCGACTCGTCAACATGTGGCAGTACTTCCAGCAGACACGTGTCTCCATGGAGCGACTGGGCG
>CALZDE010000269.1 GCA_945637225.1 uncultured Selenomonadaceae bacterium | reverse complement strand
ATCAGCCCTACAGGTACAATGAGATTATCCTTATCAAAGGCGGACAGCTTATCGGACAGGCACACAACAGCACCGGTTCCTCGTGTCAGTCCCATCTTATCAACAACACTAAAATTGTCAATCATTCGTTTTTCTGGGTGCATAGTTTTTTTTATTTCGATTGGATAAAGAGCTCCATCCGTTTCAATTAACATGTCGATTTCTTTGCCGTCTTTATCTCTGTAATAATATACGAAAGGCTCTTGTCCATCATTATTATAGCTTTTTATGATTTCACTGACAATATAGTTTTCCATCAATGCGCCACTCATGGCACCGTTCATGGCTACTTCAGGGGAACTCCATTTTGTGAGATGGCAGACTAAGCCTGTATCGAAGAAATATAATTTAGGTTTCTTAATGATACGTTTTAATGTGTTGCGGGAGAAGGGGTGCAGATAAAATATGATTCCTAGTGTTTCAAGAATATTTAACCAGTTTTTAACGGTGACTTGGTCGATGTCTGCTAAATCCGCGATAGTTTTGTAATTGACTTCCTGTGAATCCAGTGCGGCTGTTGCCTGTATAAATCTAAAAAATTTTAATGCGTCGATTCCAGGTGATATAAAATTCACATCTCGCTCGATGTAAGTGGTTATATATGCACCATAGAATATATTTTTATCTTCTACAGCATTACTGCATATAGCAGGCATATTTCCACTCCAAATTCTAGTAAAGATTTCCGATACAGAATTATTTACCTCACCAATAGTTCGCTGGCGGAGTGTCAGTTCATCAATAGACAAATTAAATACCCTGTTTTCGTGTCCCATTATTTCACTCTGTGATAAAGATGTCATGGTAAGCAATGCCACACGTCCTGCTAATGACTCTTGCACACCTCTCATAAGGCGAAAAAGCTGAGAGCCAGTTAGCCAGAAATCTCCTTTATTCCCAGTCTTATCTACATGAATTTTTATATATGTAAATAGCTCAGGAGCATATTGTACTTCATCAATGAGTACTGGTGGAGGATTGAGTTTTAGAAACATAGCTGGGTCCTGCTTGGCAAGAATGCGGTCCTCTATACTATCCAAAGTGACATAGCCTCTATTTATACCTTCGGCTTCAGCTAATTTCTTTAGCATAGTAGTTTTGCCAACCTGACGTGGGCCTGTTACTAAGACTACTGGAAACTGTTTTGATACACGTTCTACAATCTTTGCAAGATGTCTTTCCACATACTTCATATATAACACCTCCGACTAAAATTAGATTATGATAATATTTTAGTCGAAGAAATATTGCATGTCAAGCCCTAAAGTATTATTACGATTGTAGAAATAAAATTATTTTATTGCAATTTAATAGAAAATATGCTAAAGTATTGGAATATATAATCCAATTTTGCAGGAATGAGGTGCAGAAAATGATAAAAAGGGCAATAACAGAGCGTATTTTGCAGTTGGCAGAGTGTTTTCCTGTGGTTATGGTATGCGGTCCTCGTCAGGTAGGAAAAACGACAATTTTAAAGGAAATTTGCATGAAAATTTCTGAAGACATAGAATACATTACTTTTGATGATTTGCAGGAGCGTTATCAGGCACAGGACGACCCGAAATCTTTTTTACAGCGTCATTCGGCACCTATGCTGGTTGATGAATTCCAGTATGCTCCAGATATTCTTTCTTATATTAAGATTGATGTGGATTTACATCAGAAAAATGGTATGTATTTTCTTACAGGATCACAGATGTTCAGCATGATGAGAAATGCTGGTGAATCTCTGGCTGGTCGTGTTGGTATACTTGACTTGTATTCATTTAGTTACAGTGAAATTATAGAGCGTGAAAATAAGGTTTTTTTACCAGAATTAGATTTAAAGCAGTACGCTGGTATAAAACAACGTAATTTAATGGAAATTTTTGAGCATATATTCCGTGGAAGTATGCCAAAGGTTGTCACTACGCCTAATTTAAGTGCGGTTGATTATTATCGTGGATATGTCAGGACATACATAGAGCGTGACATAAGGGATATGATTAACGCAAAATATGAGCGGAAATATTTGAGGTTTCTTTCCTGTATGGCGGCCAGAGCGGGGCAGGAATTTATTGCATCAGAGTTAGCGAAGGAAGTAGAGGTAGACAATAAAACAATTAATAATTGGGTAAGCATTTTGGAGACAACAGGTATAGTGTATATGATGCAGCCATATTTTAGTAATATGCTGAAGCGCATTACTAAAAGACATAGGATTTATTTTCTTGATACTGGTCTGGTGTGCTATCTTAATATGTTTCAGGATGCGAGGGCGGCAGAGTCTTCTTCTATGAGTGGAGCCTTGTTTGAAAATTATGTTATCAGTGAGATTATAAAGAGCTATGTTTTTGCTGGCTTAGACCCAAAGATGTATTTGTATTATTATAGAGATAGCAGTCAGAAGGAAATAGATTTGCTAATTCAGAAAAATGGTAAGCTATATCCTGTAGAAATTAAGAAAAATACATCTCCTGGGCAGAAGGCTATGAAAAATTTCAGCGTGCTGGAAGGCATGGAGGTCGGTGCTGGTGCAATAATCTGTATGACAGATATACCCGCTAAATTATCAGATAATGTGGTGACTATACCAGCTGACTGGATTTGAATTGTCCCTTGTGGAAAGTGGTGTGGGGCAGTTTTTATATAAAAAAGCCGACATCAGATAATGCCGACTTTAAAGTTCACTTATTGAAGTTGTTTTTCTAATATGTAGAGGAAATTGCGGCAGATTTACGATAAATGCCTTTATAGAAAATGTTAGAAATCACTTTAATTCAATATGCCTTGTTGCAGCAATTTCTGCATTAATTTCATCTAAAGTCATTTCGGATAGTCCAT
>CALZDE010000268.1 GCA_945637225.1 uncultured Selenomonadaceae bacterium | reverse complement strand
ACACTGGATAATTCCTGTATATTGTTATCTGCTGAAATATTTTTAGGAAGGATTTTTAATAGATGTAATTTTTGATAATCAATAGGTAAATTAGCCATCTTCTGCACCTCCATAAACTACGTTTATGGAAACAGCTTTTGCCATTTCATTGGGTGCGACAATAATCCTAGAAGCAGGACTTTTTACATCAGCAAATTTAACTCCTGCAACACGCAATCTGTGATATAATTCTGTAGGGTTTATGTCTCTGCCTAATTTTTCACTCTGCCATTTCGTAAAATCAGATATTGCATTTTTTACATTATCTTTAATATCTGCTTCCTGAACTTTATCATCATTAGCTATATAATATACTAAATCAATAACATACTCTTTTACGTATGGTGCTTCAACAGTGACTAAATCAGTAAGAGGTCTTATTTTTTTATCGTTAAGCATTTAATTTAAAACATTAACCATTTATTCATCTGGGAGCTTAAAATTTTTTAATATAGGTTGAACCAAAACTACTCCAGGACTAGGAGAAGAAACTGCTACATCAGCTATTAACGAACTTGTTTTCATAGCATAGTATCTATATCCTCCATAGCTTCCAGCAGTAGAAAAGCTTTCCGGTGCTTCATGTATTCGCTGGCGATATGATTCATCATCTTCTTCATCAGCACCGCCCTCAGATTTAGTAATATTAATCATAGTGCTGACATAAGCTATAGGATCAATAATATTTTTTATCATTCCAGCCACATAACCATTGTATTCTACTCCACACTTTTCCGCTTCTGCCTGTACAATAGTAGAAATTTCACCAGCATAAATAAATTTATCAGTAGATATTACAAATACCTTATTATCATCAGTTGCTACTCTTGTGCCAGCAGGAACAATAACATCTTTACCAATGACAGCTGATAATTTAATTTCAATAGTGACTGATGCTCTGCTTGCTTCCAATCTCTGGCAATCAACTAAATAACCTAAGTGGTCCAGATTATCTCCTACGGCATAGTATAGTAAATTCTGCTTAAGGCCATAATTTGCCAACACTCTAAGTTGTACCAATTCGTCAGCAATACTATAAAGAAACAACCTCACTGGGTCAGCCTGCCCCAAGCTTCTGCCTGTCACATCAGCATAAGTTTTTACAATTTCATCTCTGATAATTTCTGTATCAGTTTCAAAGAAATTTACATCTTTAAGCATCTTCTATCACCACCTTTACAGTAGGATAAAGTACACCTTCTACGGCTATGCCGTTCCAATTTATGCTTTGGAATTTTGCCCTAGGTTCATACCTTTCAATATTTTCCTTTACCTCCTTGAAGTGGTAATGATAGTACGGATATTTTGTACTATTTCCTCTATGACACTCTGTGGAGCAAAGTTTATTGAACCGTCAATCATAGGTATTTCATGAATGCTCATTGTTTAAAAACCTCCACATATTCCTGCAATGTTATTTGAGCTTTGCTGTAAATGATATTGCCGTCAATATCAAAATGCTCTGCTGATTCGCTAACCTTAGTCAATAGCCATTTATTATCCCCCACAGGCTCACCAGCTAAGCAAAAAGTCAGCACCTCGCCGTTTTCGCAGTATTTAATCAATCTGTTAATTTCTTTTTTAGGATTATGTCCCCAAAAAGCATTGATCTTGATTTCAAAACTTATTTCCTGTAAGTCTGCCCCCATAAATTCAAGCACAGGCTTGCCGCCTATCACTTCATGTTTGCTTATCCTTGTGTTGGACGAACGGGAATATCCATCAAAAGTAAATATATTTTCAGTGTTTGTTACCTGAAATTGAATATCACCAAGTGATGCCACATCTCGGCTGGAGTCCGCAAAAGGTGATCCGGTAATATATTTGCTAAAATCCATTTCATCATCCTCCTGCAAAAACATTTGAACTTCCACTGATATGACTGCCGCTTTGCCCGCAAGTTTGACAACTGGTGGTATCTCCAACCCTAGTAACCGGCTTTCCATTACAGTATACAACAGAACTGCCACTTGTTGTCGCAAACATACCGCCATGAGGACAATTTGTTGAACCTGTGTCGGATAGTCTATGGAGGGCACTTCCATTAACAAAAACATTTGGGCTTCCTGCTCTGTTACTGCCACTTCTGCTATGAGGACAGCAAGGTAAACCGATATTACAAACTCCAGAAGTGCCATCACCTATTCTTGTTACTGATGCCATGTCATGCCTCCTATGGATTCAAATCAATTCTTGCACCCTTAATGGTTATATTGCCATTACATACAATGCTCAGATTGCCACTGCAACGAATATTCATATCACCAGTTTTTCTGTTATGTTCTACATAATCTCCATTGCTGAATTTCGTTCTGCGCACATCAGGATTCTGACATTCCGGGGGAACTGTTTTAGAATAATATGAGCCTATGACAAACCCCTGTCCCTTTCCATCTTCGGACTCATTTACTATAACCTGTTCCCCTACATCAGGAAGCCAGTAATCAAAATTAGTTCCGCTTCCTTGACACATAACAGGAAGCTTGGCAGAAACTAAATTGTCTCTGTCCTCATAAAAAACGCGAACCGCCATTTCCTCTGGATAAACTTCACATACCTTAGCCTGCTTAATAGCCATTCAAACACTTCCTTATCTCTATTCCGCAAGCATAACCACTGTTGCTCAAATTATGATTACTGCTTTCCACGATATACTTGCCATCCAATCTATTAAACCCTTCAAGCGTAATGGTGAAACCAGCTAAAAATAAATTATCACCAATAGCAGGTTTACCGCCAAAATTCAAAGAACCTTTTATTTCATCGTTGTTTTTATACGTAATTTCTGCGTTTGGTATTTTGTCAGGTTGGTTTTGTTGTGGAGACGGCCGG
>CALZDE010000267.1 GCA_945637225.1 uncultured Selenomonadaceae bacterium | reverse complement strand
TATAAAAACAAAAAAGACATACCCTTTGGCATGCCCTGAAATTTCAATATAGATACATCAAGGACACAAAAAATCCATGACGCCTTACAGTACCAGTAAATGTGGTGTCCCCGGTTTACTGGCTATGCTTTTTTCAACATCCTACATTAGTATATTACCATTTAAAAGGATTTGTGTCAAGTATAAAAAATACTTTATTTTGTAAATTAACCCCTATGGGGGCTTACATTTTATTTTCTTATAGGGTATAGTAATAATAGAATGGTGTATTGTAGCACATTAAAGTATTGAAATTTGAAGGAAAGGGGCAGTGATGATGAAGTATATAGGAAAACGCTTGTTACAGCTTATCCCTATACTTTTGGGCATAACCTTTTTATCCTTCGCCATGATGAGCCTTGCAGGCAGTGATGTGGTGACGGAGCTTTATACCAATCGCGGTGTAGAAGTTTCTCAGGACATTATAGATGTCAAAAGAGCAGAGCTAGGATTGGACAGACCTCTTATTGTGCAGTATGGAAGCTGGCTTTTGTCCATGCTTCAGGGCGATATGGGGAGAAGCTATGTCACAGGTGCAGGCGTATTCAATACCTTTCTTTCTAAGCTTCCTGCTACTCTTATGCTGACAGCTGTGTCTATTATTATGACTGTGGCTATATCCATTCCATTAGGGATTCTTTCCGCAGTACGTCAGGATAAATGGGTGGACTTAATGCTTCGTTTTTGCAGTTTTTTGGGTAATGCCATGCCGAATTTTTTTGTGGGAATGGTGCTTATGCAGATTCTAAGTATTCAGCTGGATTTACTGCCAATTATTTCTAATGGTGTGAATTTCAACAGTGCTATTATGCCTGCTATGACCCTTGCAATTTCTATGTCTGCTAAGTACATGAGACAGGTGAGGGCGACGGTTTTAGAAGAATTAAACAAGGATTATGTGCAGGGCTTAAAGGCAAGAGGTGTGCGTGACAGTGTTATTCTCTGGAAAAATGTCATGAAGTCTTCTATGCTGATGATTATTACGCTATTGGCACTTTCTATCGGCAATCTTCTTGGCGGTACTGCTATTATAGAGAGTATTTTCATGTGGGACGGTGTGGGAAAATTAGCGGTTGATGCTATTAATATGAGAGATTATCCGATTATTCAGGCTTATGTGGTCTGGATGTCAATTATCTATGTGGTGGTAAATCTTATTACAGATATTTTGTATCATTACCTTGACCCGCGTATTCGTCTGGGGGTGGCAAGAGAGTGAGAGAGCCTACAGTCAGAACACAGAATATACAGAAAAATAATTTAAAAAGGCGGTTGTATTTCTTTTCTTTTTTGGCAATAACTTTGATAATCTGCTCCCTGTTTAGTGAGTATCTTTGTCCTTATGACCCTTATTTGCAGGATTTAAGTATTGCCAAAGCACCGCCGTCAGCAGAGCATTTATTAGGTACTGACCGCTATGGCAGGGATATGCTTTCGAGAGTGATTATCGGCAGTCAGACGAGTATATTTTCTACTTTGTTATTAGTTAGTTTTATCACTATATTTGGTACTGTCATAGGTGTTATATGTGCTTGGAATGGTAAGACAGTCGATAACATTCTGATGAGAATTTCCGATATGTTTCTTGCCTTTCCGGGACTTGTTTTCGCTTTAGCGGTAGCGGCTGTTTTGGGCGGTGGCGTGCAGAATGCTGTTATTGCACTGGCGGTTATCAGCTGGCCTAAGTTTGCGAGAGTGGCTAGGAGTCAGACACTTGTACAGAAGGAAAGTGTTTATTTAAGGGCGGCAAAATTAGCAGGAAGCAGTACCAAAAAACTGATTTTTAAGCATATTCTGCCTAATATCTCAGGGCCAATTCTCGTGACTGCGGTACTGGATATTGGAACTATGATGATGGAATTGGCAGGCCTTTCCTTTTTGGGATTAGGTGCAAAACCGCCTGTGGCAGAATGGGGAAGCATGATGAGCGATACGAGGAATTTACTGACAACACATCCTTGGGTAACTATGGCTCCCGGCATTGCAATCTTTATCTCCGTCATGGTATTTAATCTTTTGGGGGACAGTGTGAGGGACTGGCTTGACCCACGCAACAGCAGGTGATGTGTATGGCAGAAATAATAAGATATGAACATGTGGATATAAGTTTTAATGGCGAAATGGTCATACATGACTGCAATTTTTCTGTGAATGAAGGCGAAATTCTCGGCATTGTAGGCGAAAGCGGAAGCGGTAAATCTTCACTTATAAAAGCGGCAATGGGATTATTAGGTCATGAGGGGCTAGTGACAAGAGGTGACATTTGGTATAAGGGCATGGATTTACCTGACCTTTCAGCAAAGGAAATGAGGAAAATCTGCGGTAAGGAAATAGGCATGATTTTTCAGATGGCAGGAACTTCCTTTTGTCCAATACGACGGGTGAGAGATCAGCTTTATGAATTTATGAGCGAGCATGAAAGCATAAGCAAAGCAGATTTTGAAAAGCAGGCACATGAATTACTACAGAAATTTGGCTTTGAGGACACCAAAAGAATTTTAGACAGCTACCCCTTTGAATTGTCTGGCGGAATGCAGCAGAGAGTTGGAATTGCGGCAGCTATGCTTTTAAAGCCAAAAATCCTTATGGCGGATGAACCCACCTCAGCCCTTGATGTGACGGTGCAAAAGCAGGTGGTAGAGGAAATGCTGATGATAAGGAAAAACTTTGGTACTGCGATACTGCTGGTAACACATAATTTAGGTGTAATAAGAGCGATGGCAGATAAGCTTTTGGTGTTAAAAAATGGCGAAACAATGGAATATGGTTTTACGAAGGAAATTTTAAATAATCCGCAATCATCATATACAAAAAAATTATTAGCGGCAGTACCAGTTTTGCGGAGG
>CALZDE010000266.1 GCA_945637225.1 uncultured Selenomonadaceae bacterium | reverse complement strand
AAGTGACGATAAGAATAGAAATGAGTATTATCATGGCATGAAGTAACAAAAAAGCTATCACATATGTTTTAATGTAATAGCCTTTTATTCCTTAAATTTAATTGGATAGCTCTGAAAAATCATTAATTAATTTCAGCATATTTGTGGGTGTAATAGCAATAATATCGCTTTCCTTGAAATCTTTTACGTTTCTTGTGATAATGTAGTCGGCATTAAGTCTTTTAGCTGTAACACACTGAACAGCATCTTCAAAATCATTCCATTGAAGTTTGGCGGCACTAATCAGGTCTGATGAGGTGAGATCAGCAAAATGGAAAATAAGAGAAAGCTTATCAAGGATAATTTCTATACCTTTTGGATTAATTTCTTTACGCATGATATATATAAGGTTAGCAAAGGTAAGTGATGAAATGTATCCTTCGGCTTGTCCTGTCTCACACAGTTTCCATATACTAGCTGAGTCTGTAACGTGCGGTTGCCTGTTCATCAGAACATCCAGTAAAATATTGGCATCAACCAGAAATCTCATATTTTTCCTCCAAAGCTTTATCTTTTTCACTTTCCATGCTAAAGTTACCTTTTAGTATTCCTGTCAGGGAGTCAGTAAGTGATGATACAGCGGCTTCTTTGGGGATTAGCCTGCCAATTTCACGGCCATTTTTGGTAATTATAATCTGCTCTCCAGCTGTAACCATATTCATATATCTGCCAAAATTGTTTTGCATTTCAGTTGCAGTCGCCATTGTAATGCTCATGATAATCATCCTTTCATTATTTAGCTAATTTTACTATATCATAAAATAGCTAAAATATCAATAAATTTATTGATATCTTAGTGTGTGCCGAGGGTGAATGTCTACGGAAGCGGATTCATTTTTGTAATTCATCAGACGAATCTTCTGTAAAATTTATTTCAGTGACACTATAAAGTGAAAGAAATCACATCTATTATTGTGAATTATTGTACAAAGATTCCCTATCTATCGTAACATTTTGCCAAAAAATTGTTAAAAATTTCTAAAAACCTATTTACATAATTGCAAAAAAGGTATAATATATATGTATAGAGTTTTTAAATGAAGCGTGACCGGTAGAATAGTAATTACTAATGAGCCTAGTGTCTGGTTGGGGATTATTAGGACAGTATTTATGGTATGGAGCTTCATTTATATAATCCGTCCAAACAACAGGGGGGTAATTTTTAGATGAATATTCATGAGTATCAGAGCAAGCAGGTCCTGAGAGAGTTTGGTATCAACGTTCCAAACGGCAAGCCTGCATTCAGCGTAGAAGAGGCTGTTGAGGCTGCAAAGACTCTCGACACCAAGGTCTATGTTGTAAAGGCACAGATTCATGCTGGTGGCCGTGGTAAGGCTGGCGGTGTAAAGATTGCAAAGACCTTAGATGAAGTTAAGGGCTATGCAGAGGAATTACTGGGCAAGATTCTGGTGACTAAGCAGACTGGTCCAGAGGGTAAGGAAGTACGCCGTCTTTTAATCGAGGAAGGTTCCAACATTGCTAAGGAATATTATCTCAGCTTTGTAAATGACAGAAATACTGCTAAAATTGTCATGATTGGTTCTGAAGAGGGCGGTACCTCTATTGAGGAAGTTGCTGCTGAACATCCTGATAAGATTATTAAGGAGTACATCGACCCAGCTTTCGGTTTGCAGGCTTTCCAGGCAACCCGTATGGCATACAAGATGAATTTCAAGCCAGAGGCTATCCGCAAGGCGTCTGCTATCATGATGAAGCTTTACAATGCATTCATTGGCAAGGACTGCAGTCAGGTAGAGATTAATCCTCTTGTTGTAACTGCTGAGGATGATGTAATCTGCCTCGATGCTAAGCTGAACTTCGATGACAGTGCTCTGTTCCGTCATCCTGATATCGTTGCTCTGCGTGACGAGACTGAGGAAGATCCAAAGGAGCGTTGGGCAGCTGAGGAAGGCCTGAACTATGTAAACTTAGGTGGCGACGTTGCCTGCATGGTTAATGGTGCTGGTCTGGCTATGGCTACTGTAGACATTCTGAAGTATTATGGCGGTAATCCTGCTAACTTCCTTGATGTAGGTGGCAGCTCTACCCCTGAGAAGATCGCTACTGCATTCGAGATTATGCTGGACGGCGGTCAGGCAAAGGGTATTTTCGTAAATATCTTCGGTGGCATCAACCGTTGTGACGTTATTGCAGAGGGCATTCAGAAGGCAGCTCAGATTATTGCTGAGAAGCAGGGTACTGATGGCATTCCTGTTCCTGTTGTAGTACGTCTTGAGGGTACTAATGTAGAAATCGGCAGAAAGATTTTAGAAGAAAAGCCTGTTAAGAACGTCATTATGGCTCCTACTATGGAGGGTGGCGCAGAGCAGATTGTAAATCTTGTAAAAGAAGCCGAGAAGAATAGCTAAGGAGGCCACTGAAATGAGCGTTATTGTAAATAAAGATACAAAGGTCATTGTCCAGGGCATCACTGGCAAGACTGCAATGTTCCATACCAAGCAGATGTTAGCTTATGGTACCAAGATTGTTGGCGGTGTTACCCCAGGTAAGGCTGGTCAGGTAGTTGAGGGCGTTCCAGTATTCAATACTGTTGCTGATGCTGTTGCTGCTACTGGTGCTACTGCTTCTGTTGTATTCGTACCACCTCGTTTCGCTGCAGATGGTATTATGGAGGCTGTTGACGCTGAATTAGATTTAGTAGTATGTATTACTGAGCATATTCCTGTACAGGATATGATGAAGGTAAGAAGCTACATGGAAGGCAAGAAGACCCGTCTCATCGGACCAAACTGCCCAGGTATTCTGACTGTTGATGAGTGCAAGCTGGGTATTATCCCTGGCTATATCTATAAGAAGGGCCATGTAGGTGTTATTTCCCGCTCCGGCACCCTGACCTATGAGGCTT
>CALZDE010000265.1 GCA_945637225.1 uncultured Selenomonadaceae bacterium | reverse complement strand
AGTTAATTAATAACAGCCGCCACCGTCACAATCACCGTAATAGTCATCGTCATCATCGACTAACTCATATTCTGCACCGCATTCATGGCAGACAAGATTACAATCTAAAGGTACTCCGCAATCCTCACAGTAGTATTCCTCGTCACAGTCACCGCCATCGCAGTCATAATAAGCATCCTGCACTCTTCCCTGTCTGTTATTGCGATTATGATTATTATGATTGTAATTATGATTATTGTTATGGCTGTTATTATGATTACCTCTGTTAGCCCTTCCATCAGCGAACAGCTGTACCCAATAATTATTTTCACCATCAGAATAGAAGCCAATACCTACTCTAGTGAACTTTCTGCCAACCATATTTCTGTGATGACCAGGAGAATTATCCCACATATCGAAAACTTCCTCGCCATCAACACCAGTACCATACGCAATATTCTCTGCACATGTATTGTATCTTATATTAAATTCCTTCAATACGCTGAAACAATCCCTGCCATCAGGTCTTGTATGAGAAAAATACTCCACTATTTCCCTTGCTCTGAAGTCTGCCGCACGAGTCAGTGCATCGTCTAATACCAGACTGCCAGCACCATTTCTTGCTCTTAAATCATTCATGCGATCCAAAACTACCTGCTGTCCATATGAATAATTATAAGCATTCGCTACATCCTCTGAGGCTGACATAAAAACAAAGGTGCATGCTAACAATACCATTTTAAACAGCCTTGCTAATTTCATACCATACCATCTCCTTCACTTATCAAAGCTTCACTTGATATTTGTATTGTAGCACATAATCATTAAAATGACAATAAATTCTTCACGATAAAGCCCTCACGCATGCCAGAATCACTGTACGTAATACGCTTTGTACCAAAATGCTTTGCCAGTACACTAGCAATCACAATGCCCGGAAGTACTGTTTCCAGCCTTTCAGGAATAGCCCTCAGAAGGATCAGTGAATCTTCTTCCGTAAGCTTTTCCTTGGTAAACCTGTCCAGCATTTCCTGCAAAATTTCACTCTTGAAGCTGAATACCGCATTACTGCTGATAAGACCGCCATTCACCTTTTCCTTATCCTCATAGATTACGTTATAAATAGCCGCCGCACCTTTAAATGTACCACCGATACCGCAGATTTCCTCCTGAGAAATACCAGCAAAGGACTCAGCCTCGCCTAAAAGCTTTTCTGTCTCCTTCACCATCTCATCAATTTCCTCTGCTACAGGGAAAAGTCCCTTTACAAACCTCGTCTTAAAATTAAGAGAACCAATTGGCAGGCTAATTTCGCTGACTATATTCTTATTTTCGTAGTAAACAATTTCCGTACTTCCACCGCCTATATCCACCAAAAGTCCCGAAATCGCTGGACTATTGTGAGTAGCACCAATAAATCCCAGTTCTGCTTCCTCATCCCCCGGCACAACACGCAAAGGAATGCCAGTACGCTCTATTATCTCCCTTACCGCCTCATCGCTATTCTGACAATTTCTAAGAGCCGCCGTAGTAAAGGCTTCTACCCTGTCTATTCCCAATTTATTCAGAAACTTGCTATATCCCTCTAATACCTTGCAAACCTCATCAATACCAGCCTGCTTCATGATTCCATTTTCCACAAAGCCAGCCAGCCCCACCAGATGCTTTTTCTTCATCAAAAGCTCCATAGCTTGCCTGCCATCGGCATTTTCAATATTATAGATAGCCATTCTCACTGTATTAGAACCCACGTCAATAATAGCCTGTATCATTTTCATTAATCCTTTCAGTCAACATCCATAACACAACAAATAGCAAATGTAACTGCTATTTTATTTATTTATATTCTATATACAAAATTACTTTTCCTTTTTTTCAAAAAAAAAATTGACAAATCTTAAATTATTGTGTATTATATTTATGGGGAGATATCATGTGTATTGTGGTGATTATACATGGTATGTGGCAGAAGGTATTGAGGTAGCAAGAGGGACGGCGTTCGGTAGCTGTCCCTTTTGTGTTGCAATGATTAGAAATATAGGAATTAGGTCCTATTTTTTTTTTATTTTTCCTGTTTATTATTTTATTATTTTGTGGTACAATATAGTATGAAATAATACAAAAGTCTTGTTTGTAAATTTTAATATTTTAGGGAATGGAGAAATACTATGAATAATAAAATTTTTGCCCTCATCGGGCCACATTCCGCCGGCAAATCCACCTTGCTAACAAAGTTAATGGATATGGGCATTGCCTACATCCCAACATATACTACCCGCAATCCTACACCGCAGGACATGAACAGCCGCACTATTAATTTTATCAGTAAAAGCGGTTTCTTTAAGGATGAATGGATTGTCAAAGTCACATACAAAGGTGAATACTATGGCATTTTAAAGAGGGACATGCTCAATGCTCTGAAAGACCATAAAATCAGTGTCTGCATGCTGGATATTAACGGTGTCAAGCAGGTGAAGAAGTTTTTAAATCAAAATTTAGAAACCATCTTCCTCATGGTAGATTACGTAACACTGGTAGACAGAATGCTCCGCAAAGGCTATAATAACACCGATATGAAATATCACTTGGAATACGCAGAAAATAACGGTGAATTCGACAACTGGAAGATCAGTAACCACGTTGTAAAGAATACCGGCAGTGTTGAAAAGGGACTTGCCCAAATCCTAGCTATCATGGGGCTTTCCGTAACTGCTCCTAGAAGTGTAATTGATAAGCTGTAATATATAAGTCAGTCAGGTACCTTCGTATTCTGGCTGGCTTTTTTCGTTTTATTGAACTACTCCCTCCTAACGCTTATGGCGTTTGAGGAGGGAGATTCCCACTTCAAAGAGAACAGCCTTCTGCCGTAACAAAAAGGACTTACACACTCTCCATGGGCGTGAATTCCCGTAGTTCCTACGGTATTTTTACTA
>CALZDE010000264.1 GCA_945637225.1 uncultured Selenomonadaceae bacterium | reverse complement strand
CAGATATAGCAGGACCTAAAACGCTGGAACAGCTAATGAGAGCGATTGATTCAGTGAAAAACGTCCGCTCTACCCTTGATGAGATAATCTTTAAACGGGAAAACACAGGTATACAGTACATAGGTGGTGTGCTATCTCAGCACACGAAAGTGAGAGTTAACCCAAAGTATATCAGCGACACTGTCAATACCGGAGCAAGGTATATAGGCGGCGTTATCGGCTGTTACAAGAAAATACGGGTAATGCCAGAGCTGATAAAAGACAGCTATGCTGAGCGAGTGATATATATTGGCGGCGTTCTTGCTGCCTACAAGAAGATAAAAGCAATGCTTATGTAAAGGAGTGAAAATCTATGCCAAACTGGTCAAGTGCCAGACTTACTGAGGCAGGAAGAAACCTGCTGGCGAAGGTCGAGGCAGGGGCAACACTTGAAATAACAAGAATGAAGATGGGCGACGGCAGGGAAACGGTGGAGGAATTAGAAAAGCTCACCGACCTTGTATCACCCTGTTATATTGCAGGGATAAGCAGCAAAAAAGCAGAAAACGGCGTTTGCCACATAACGGCTGTTGCTGCATCCAGCAAGAATACAAAAGACTTTTACGCTAGGGAGTGGGGTGTGTTCGCAAATGACCCAGATGTAGGAGAAATCCTTTATTCATTCTGCATTGACTCCAATCCTGACTTTTTCCCTGCGGCAGAAACTAATTCCCTGATTAGTGCAGGGTACGACCTGGGATTGGTTGTATCAAATTGCAAAAACATCAAGGTAGATATAAATCCTCTTGGGTTAGTTACCACTGAAATGTTACATGATGTTACTAACACGCTGGACAGAAACAGAGAATACAAAGCAGGAGATATTGTTTTTGACAATCAGCTTAGACCTGGACAGTATTTGAAATGTATCGCTAGTGGCACAACAGCAGATACAGAGTTGATTATCAGTAATCCATATCTAAATGGTATTTACCATGATGGTGATGTGGTATGGCAGATAGTCACTATGGCCAATTTTGAAGGTGAATGTTTTAGACGTGACAGCGAAGGAAACCTAAAACCTGCTATTCCGAAACATAGAGCTGGCGACCCTGTTCTGTTCGTGCAGGACCCGGGGGAAGGCACGCTAAAGGTAGCTAACCGCTTCTTTTGGAGCTGGCAGTTTATGTATGATGAGGATGGCAATGTAAGACCTAGACCGGTTGATTATACTGGTCCATCTGGCGGTGATGAACCATCAGATGATGATGACGATAACACACCAACCGAGGAAGAAATGCTTGACCTTTATGAAAAATTGAAGATGCAGGCAGAGGCTTCTACCAAAGATGAATAACTTTTGAATTTGACAGCAATTATAATTAGGCGCGCAGATTGTGAGGGCTGTTGAAGAATATATAACTAACTTTTATTTTATGGAGGTAAATTACCATGGCAGATTTGAACACTAAGCACATTTCTTATGAAGATCTTTCTACTATCCTGCTGGCCCAGATGACTGACAACGCCAAGGAACTGGCTGCAATCCGCAAGACCGCTTCCACTGCGTATCACTACAAGGGCACCAAGGCTTCCTTTGCTGAGCTTCCTTCCGAGGGCATGCAGGTTGGTGATGTTTACAACATCGAGGCTGCTGACAAGGACCACAAGATTAACGCTGGCGACAATGTAGCATGGAACGGCTCTGGCTGGGATAACCTCGCAGGTGTTGTTGACCTTTCCGGCTATGTAGAGAAGGACGAGAATGCACGCCTTATGCTCATCGCTGAGGGCGAGAAGCTGGCAGGCATTGAGGAAGGCGCACAGGTAAACGTAATCGAGACCGTAAAGGTTGACGGTGAGGCTCTGTCCGTAGCTGACAAGACCGTAGAGATTGACCTCTCTGGCAAGGTTGATGTTGAGGAGGGCAAGTCCCTTATCGCTGATACTGAGATTACCCGTCTGGGCGGTATGTCTGATGGTGCAAACAAGACTGAGGTATCTGTTGAGACCATTACCGCTGGCACTAAGGTTGCTGCTGTTACTATTGATGGCACTACAACTGAAATCAAAGTACCTACTGTGGTTGTGACTGCAGAGGCTACTGCTGGTGTGAAGGTCGGTTCTGTAAAGGTAGGTGACGGTGATGCCGTTGACCTCTACATCCCTGCTGATGAGTTTGCAACCGTAGACGAGATGACTGCACTCTATGCTACTCTGAAGGCACAGGCCGCAGCTGCGGCGGCTGAGGAATAATCTCTAGCATGCACAAAGGCCCTGTCTTGCCGTAAAGGCAGGGTGGAGGCTGTTTCTGCATGAGAGGTGATTATATGGATTTAATGAAAAAGCAAATAACAGTACAAGAGCTGTCACAGATAGTATACTTGCAGGCACTTGAAATAGAAAGACTGCGTAACTACTGCGAAAAAACATATCTGAAACAGGCTGACTTTGACAGCAAGGCAGATAAGAGCGAGGTGCTGTTTTATAGACGGCCTGATGGCAATATAAGTTTGAAAGAAAATTGAGGTGATTATATATGGCAGAAGCAACAGATTTTTTACCGGGCGGTGGCATGGTAAACATCGGAAATGCTGAGGAACCATGGAAAGAAATTCATGCTGAGCGCATATATGGTGATATAGACGGCAAAACGGCTGAAGCAGAAAAGGCGGCGGGCTACTCCATTGTAGATGGTATCCCTTGCTTTACTTACAACAAATAAGGAGGAATAATTTATGACAACAGCAACAAAGGCGGTTCTGCTTGACGAAACTGGCAAGCAGATAGTTAATGCGTTACAGGGGATTAATAGTGCCTTGACTGATGATACGAGCATTAAGAGCATCATTGACAGTGTTGGTATTTCCCACAATGGTATTTACCGCGGCAAGAATTTTGGTGTGATTAACAGTGCAAACATCGGTTCATTTTTGAGTGAGCATAAGGTAGCAGAAGGTTTGTTTAC
>CALZDE010000263.1 GCA_945637225.1 uncultured Selenomonadaceae bacterium | reverse complement strand
TAGCGAGCAGGGATGGTGCAAGCCTGCAAGGGAAATGAAGGCACTTTGGAGCTGAAAACGTATATCCATTGAGGCGGAGTGTGTTTGGCACTCAAGCAGGGTGGAACCGCGGATAAATTTGTTTAATCCGTCCCTGTAGCATTATCAGGTGCTATGGGGACTTTTTTGTGTAAAAAAATCTTTGTTTCTTTAGCACAATAAATTATTTTAGGAGGACTTTATCAAATGAAGTATCAGGAAATGATCCTGGCTCTCCAGCAGTTCTGGTCTGAACAGGGCTGTATCTTGGGTGAGCCTTATGATGTAGAAAAAGGTGCAGGTACTATGAATCCTTTCACCTTCTTGCGCGTACTTGGCCCAGAGCCTTGGAGCGTTGCTTATGTTGAGCCTTCCCGCCGTCCTGCTGATGGCCGTTATGGTGACAATCCAAACCGTCTTTATCAGCATCATCAGTTCCAGGTTATTATGAAGCCTTCTCCAGATAATATTCAGGAGCTTTATTTAGCTTCTTTAGAGCGTCTTGGCATCAACCCAAAGGAGCATGATATCCGTTTCGTAGAGGATAACTGGGAATCTCCTACTCTTGGTGCATGGGGCCTCGGCTGGGAAGTTTGGCTTGACGGTATGGAAATCACTCAGTTCACTTACTTCCAGCAGGTTGGTTCTCAGGATATCAAGCCTACCGCAGTAGAAATTACCTATGGCTTGGAGCGTCTTGCTATGTACATTCAGGGTGTAGAGAATGTATATGATATTCAGTGGGTTGGCGATTACACCTATGGTGATGTTTTCCATCAGAATGAGGTGGAGCAGTCTACTTATGCTTTTGACCTGTCTGACTCTGACCTTCTCTTTGACCTCTTTGATAAGTATGAGGCTGAGGCTGTAAAGGTTATCGAAAAGGGCTGTGTTCATCCTGCCTATGACTATGTTTTGAAGTGCTCTCATGCATTCAATCTCTTAGATGCCCGCGGTGCTATCTCCGTATCTGAGCGTGCTGCTTTCATCGGCCGTGTTCGTAAGCTGGCTCGCATGTGTGCAGTCTGCTACTTAGAGCAGCGTGAGAAGTTAGGCTATCCTATGCTGGGAAAGGGGATTAAGAAATAATGGCTAAGACTTTATTATTAGAAATTGGTACTGAGGAAGTTCCAGCACACGTAATGCCTGGTATTCTTGCTCAGCTGAAGGAAAATGCTGAAAAGACCTTTGCTGGTCTGCGTATTTCCTATGATTCTGTTAAGACTGTAGGTACTCCACGCCGTACTGCACTGATTGTTGAAGGTCTTGCTGAAACTCAGGCAGATTTATCCAAGGAAAATCGTGGTCCTGCTTTAAATATTGCATTTGATGCTGATGGTAATCCTACTAAGGCTGCACTGGGCTTTGCTCGCGGTCAGAAGGTAGATGCCAAGGATTTAGTTAAGAAGGATGGCTATGTTTATGCCATGATTCACGAGGCTGGCGGTCAGACTCGTGACCTTTTATCCGATACCCTGAAGGGATTAGTAGATGGTCTGAATTTCCCAAACAATATGCATTGGGCAAATCTTGACTACAAGTTTATCCGTCCTCTCCGCTGGCTGGTTGCTCTCTATGGTGATGAGGTTATTGACTTTGAGGTTGCGGCAGTTAAGTCTGGTCGTGTTTCCCGCGGTCATCGTTTCCTCAGCGAAGGCGATTTTGAAATTCCTAATGCTGATTCCTATGAGAAGGCTTGCGAGGACAACTTCATTATCGTTGACCAGGAAAAGCGTTGTGCAATGATTCGTCAGCAGGTTGAGGAAGTTGCTGCTGCTAATGGCGGTAAGGCTGAGATTGAGGAGGATTTATTAGAAGAGGTTCTGTACCTCGTTGAATATCCAACTGCTCTCTGCGGTTCCTTTGATGAGAAATATCTGAAGCTTCCTGCTGAGGCTGTTATTACTCCTATGCGTGACCATCAGCGTTACTTCCCAGTATTGAAGGATGGCCAGCTGTTACCACTCTTTATTACTGTTCGTAATGGCGGTAAGGAGCATTTGGAGATTGTTCAGCATGGTAATGAGCGAGTTCTCCGTGCTCGTCTTGAGGACGCACAGTTCTTCTTCGATGAGGACAGAAAGAAGTCTCTTGAGGCTCATGGTGAAAAGCTGAAGACTGTTGTATTCCAGGATGGCCTTGGCACTATCGCTGATAAGGCAGTTCGTTTAGAGGCTTTAGCTGGCTATATTGCAGATAAGTTAGAGGTTTCCGAGACTGAGAAGAAGGACGCTTGCCGTGCGGCTAAACTGGCTAAGGCTGACCTTGTTACTGGCATGGTTTGCGAGTTCACCGAACTGCAGGGTATTATGGGCCGTGAGTATGCAAAGCTTGATGGCGAGAGTGACGCAGTAGCTCAGGCTATTGATGAGCATTATATGCCACGTTTTGCTGGTGACGCTCAGCCTGCTTCTGTTGCTGGCCGTATTGTTTCTCTGGCAGATAAGATTGATAACCTGGTTGCTACCTTTAGCCGTGGCCTGATTCCTACTGGTTCTCAGGACCCATTTGCTCTGCGCCGTCAGGCTCTGGGTATTGTAAATATGCTGAATGAAGCAAAGTATCACATCTGCTTAAAGGGTTTAGTAAACAAGGAGCTTGACCTCTTAAATATCACTGATGAAGCAAAGCGTACCAAATTACAGAATGATGTAGCTGAGTTCATGAAGCTCCGTCTGAAGAATGTTCTTTCCGAAGCTGGTATCCGTTATGATGTAGTGGATGCAGTTTTCGTTGATATCAATGATATGTATGCTGTTGGCTTGCGTGCTGAGGCTGTAAATGAAGCTGTTAAGGCAGAGGAAGCTGCTCAGACTATTCAGGCATTCAATCGTGCTGGCAATATTGCACGTAAGGCAGATGGCGTTGAAGCTGCAGTAAATCCTGATATTTTCGTAAATGAGGTAGAGGGTGTACTGAACGATGCACTGAAGCTG
>CALZDE010000262.1 GCA_945637225.1 uncultured Selenomonadaceae bacterium | reverse complement strand
GATATGCGTAGCCAAGGCTGTTGAAATCAAAGCCAATAGCAGTCAGAAGCAGGGTAGAAGTCGCAATAAGACAGCCACCTGCTGGAATAGCCAGACCCATGAAATAACCATGAACAACATCAGTATTTACGTTGAAACGGGCCAGACGGAGCGCACCACATACCGCAAACATCAGAGCCGCAAAGATACCGATGTAACCAAAATTATGAAGCTGAAGCTGATAAGCCAAAATTGCTGGAGCAACGCCAAAGGAACCACAGTCACAAAGAGAATCAAGCTCCTTGCCAATTTCACTGCTTACACCTAAGGCACGGGCAGAACGTCCATCAAGACCATCAGCAACCAAAGCGAGCAGAATGTAAATAGAAGCCCATGTAAAATCGCCTTCCATAGTTGACATCAAAGACAATGTACCAAAAACAAGATTAAGAGAAGTCAAACCATTAGGAATTAATGCTTTCACTTTATTCACTCTATAACCCTCCCTATGATAGATTCACCGCCACGGACCTTGTCGCCCTTCTTCACCTGAATTTCTACGTTGCGTGGAACAACAATCTCAGTGCAGGAAGCGAACTTTATCAGACCATAAACCTGACCTTTTTCCATAGTATCATCAAGAGTAACCCATGATACGATACGACGTGCAAGAATGCCAGCAATCTGAGTAACAGTAATACGCATTTTATCATTTTCAATGCCTAAGAGATGACGCTCATTCTCAAAGCCTACCTCATCCTTATATGCTGGCATAAAACGACCGCAAATATACTTCTGATAAGTAACCTTACCTGCAATAGGACTGCGGTTTACATGAACATTGAATACGGAAAGGAAGATAATTACCTTTCTGCATGGCTCATGAAGAAACTCATCATCATCTAATTCAACAACGTCCTGAACAGTACCATCAGCTGGAGATACGATCAGGCTTTCATCCATATCAATAGTACGATGTGGATTACGGAAGAAATATGCGAAGTAAAATGCCAGAACTACTGGAAAAATAACACCATACACACCAAATGCCAAATACATCAGCACGCCCAAAACCAAGGCCGCAAAAATAAAAATGTAACCATCTCTTACTATAGGATAACCACCCACAGTGACACCTCATTCCTAATTTTCTATACTTAAATTTAAAACATTATTTCTTTTTCTTGCTTGCCATTACCCTGAGAACAAATCTAGGCAATGCCATCAGACGGCCTGCACGGCTAGGCTGTTTCAAGCCACGGAAAAGCCATTCCAGCTTTGCCTTCTGCATCCAGAGAGGTGCTCTCTGCATAACACCAGCCATAACATCAAGAGTACCGCCAACACCAATGGAAACAGGCACCACTAATTCCTTCATGTGACTGTATAACCATTTCTCCTGCTTAGGTACACCTAAAGCCGCTAAGAGAATATGCGGTTTAGCCGCCTTGATATCTGCAATAATCTGTGCTTCATCAGCCTCTGTAAAGAAGCCATTTCTGATACCACAGATATTAATGCCAGGGTAAAGCTCCTCTGCCTTTGCCTTTGCTTTCTCAGCCACACCTGGGGCGGAACCAAAGAAATACACTCTATACCCCTTTTTCGGAGCTATCGCCATTAATTCCTGTGCTAAATCGTAACCTGCTACACGCTCTGGCATTTTACAGCCTAAGTAATTAGCAGCCCATACTGTACCAGCACCATCAGGTACCACCAAATCAGCGGCATTAAGTATATGTTTCAGCTCCTGGTCACTGGTAGCACGCATGAGCATTTCTGCATTTGCGGTAGCAATGAGCCGAGGTTTTTTCTTACTTAAATAGCCTTCGATTCTGCTGACAGCCTCACCCATAGTCAGTGAATCAACTGTCACACCAAGAATCTCAACCTTTTTCATTGACATGCCTACGCCTCCTAAAACAGCTTAAACATTGTATTCCAAATTACATTGTAACATAATAATATAATTTTGACAATAGGTTTATTAGAAAATCATATAAAAGGAAAGTACCATCAGTATTGGCATTATATCAAATCATATAACCTATCAGCCAAATAAAGTGGTACATTTGTCACCGCACCATCTTTCACATATCCCATCTCAGAAAATCTTATAGCAATCTCTGGATTATTCTTAGCTATAAACTTCTTAAATGATGCCGCATTTTTCTCCTTGCCTGCTTTGACCTCTACTGGGATTATTTCCATACCCTTTTGGAGTATAAAGTCAATTTCTCCTGTTTTATCTGCATAATAACGAGGTGAAACATTCAAGCCCTCTGCATTCTGCAACTGCTGCAGCACATAATTTTCTGCCAGCTGTCCCTTAAACTGAAAATCCGATGATAAAATAATACCTTTATTATCTACACCAGCCATATATTTAAGCAGACCTGTATCAAGCATGTACAATTTAAAGCAATCCAATTTATCAAAAGCAGGGAGCGGATGTTCTGCCTTACTTATATTGTAAGCTCTATTCAGCATACCAGCAGATACTAGCCACTCTACGGCTTCTTCAAACTCTCTCGCTCTGCCTCCTGTTTTTAAGGCTGTATACATAAATTTTTCATTTTCCTTTGCAAGCTGTGATACAATACTCCTAAACACCAATAAAATTCTGCCACTGTTTACTCTGCCATTATATTTAGCAAAATCATTTTCATAAATCTGTATTTATTCATGCTGTATTTCGGCTGCTCTTACTGCATTCTGAGTATTTTGCCACATAGCTACGCATTCAGGCATACCACCAATAATCAGATAATAATGGTACATTTCTATAAGTTTAGTATGAAACACATTTTCTATCTTCTGCCCCTTTTCAATGGAAGCATAGTATCTATATAAATTTTCGTTGGTTGCCATTAAAAATTCGCCAAATTTCATTGGTCCCATTTCTAATAAATTAACCATGCCTACTGGATATGATTTGGGCTGTGCCAATAGCGTTCCAAGCAGACTTCCTGCTACAATGAT
>CALZDE010000261.1 GCA_945637225.1 uncultured Selenomonadaceae bacterium | reverse complement strand
CGATACCAATTTACTGGATTTCTTCCCTCAGAGGAGTCCCGTCCTCTGAACTTTCTAAAAAAGTAAACACAGTCATAGTAACAAGCACAAAATCCTTCACCTTCAAATTAGCTATTTCCTCATAAGAAACACCTAACGCCTTAGCTGCCACTACAGCCTGAAAACACTTAGAAAAATTAATTTCTATCACATTGGCACCTCTACGGCGTGCCTCTTTTTCTGCAGCCATATGTTCAACACCAGTGAGCTGTTCCAACCCCTGCTTCAGTTTTTCAATATCTACCTTCATTGTCTTACCTCCAAATTAAAGTCCCAGCATACTGCGTACATCTGCCAGATAATCAGTACCGTACACATAATGAATGTAATTGAACTTATCAATTTCAACCATTTTCTTTCCGTCAATAGTCACCTTCAGATAGGCAACATTGGCAGTAATCTTTGATTCAGTTGATTCTGCAGAAGCGAATTTTCCTAAATCAGTTTCCTTAGGCATGATACGCATTACTACTGCACATGGATTTTTCTCGTATTCGCCAGTACCGGTATTGTAAACAAACTGTGCCCCTCTAAACTCTACAAGAGTAGATTTGCACTGACTGAGAGCCACTACTTCCTCGGTGGTAGTGCGGAATGTAATTTCCGTCTCCATGTTCTCGGTCTGTCCCTTAGTTGGCATATCCATATCACCAGCTATGCCCGCACCGCTTGCTGTTACTGACTTAGGTGTAATCTTAGGCAGGGTAACATCAACAGTACCGGGGATTTTATTGCCTTCTCTAAAGCAGAAGAAATCTTCTAAAAAAGCAGGTACTAAATTCATTTATCTCACTCCTCACGCTGCAAACAGGGTTGAAACATATGCAGGGTCATATTCCTGCATAAAGTCAAATTCTCTTGCGGCCGCTGGTGGTGTCATGTACACGTGAAAACGAAGTTTACCGCTCATAAGGTCGGTAGTTGTATTTTCGTCTTCACGGAACTCAACTCTTGCACCCAGCAATGCGCCACGAGAAACTAAACCATTGAGCCAAATGCTGGCAGAATCCACAACAGTCTGAATAAGACGTTTATTAGCAGGGTCGTCAATTTTGCTCCAGAATGAGGTAATAAGGGTATTGCCCACCCAATTGAACATTCTGCGGTTTACAATCTGATTATCCTTTACATCAGTGTTGGAAGGATATGATGCAGTCTGTACACCCCACGACTTCCAGCCACCAATAAAATTCAATGCAGTATGAATGCCCTGTCCGTTAAGGTAATTCGCCTGAGCACTATTGAGATAAATCTCTTTACCATCCTTTAAGCAGGCACCATCAGTCTTGAAGGTCTTGTTTGAAGGTGCATAGTAAGGAATATCCCCATGCTCACTGTCTGTCTTATTCATCAGAGAAGCAAGGTGCGTGGACATATGGGAAATTTCATTGTCCAGCTTCAGCATGGGCCAGCAGGCAATTACATTTTTATCTACAATGCTATGGTCGTTCTTCCATTCACTAGCCGCAGCGTAAGACTTTACCTCATCGGTAGGAATATCAGTAATGGCGATTGCGTTGAAATGACCGCAGATATTAACAATCTTAGCGGACATAACAGCAGCTACTGCAGAATTATCACTGAAGCCAGGAGCAATGAGAATACCAGGAACAAGGCCAAAACGTGGAAATACTTCATCAATAAGCTCCATGCCTT
The DNA here is from genome assembly GCA_945637225.1 of uncultured Selenomonadaceae bacterium. Taxonomy (GTDB): domain Bacteria; phylum Bacillota; class Negativicutes; order Selenomonadales; family Selenomonadaceae; genus CAMCDL01. The sequence continues at coordinate 1,278 of CALZDE010000261.1, read as the reverse complement.
CTGCATCGCCAGTTGCCAGGTCAACACCGCCGATAACATCATCCTTGGTCACTTCCTCAGGTGCAAGTTCATCATAAGTAATATATGCCTCAGTTGCACCATTAAGAGCACCGCCTGCAAGGGCAGTTATCACCAATGTATCATCTGCATAAGCTGCAATATAATCAATCTCCTCAACAAGAACATCACCAGCGGAAGTTGCAGAAACCTTCAAGGTGTTCAGCATAACAGGCTTTTTAATTTCTGCCCTGCCTTCTGTAAAGGTGATATTTTCATCGGCTGTATGCTTCTTGTGCTTTGCTGGGTCAAGAACATTGATTAATACCAGCGGTGCCATGTTATAGTATGCAAAATGCTGTTTAATGACCTCACACAAGGTATAGTTTTTCCAGTCTGCAGAATAGCCCAAAGCAGCTACTGCCTCAGCATAAGTATAGCAGAGTACAGGCTTATTCACCTGTGGATCAGCTGCCAAATGTACTGGTGCTGTACCTACTGCTACGATAAGACCTGCATCAGTTTCAGTCATAGCAACTAGGGCGGTTGGGATTTCTTCGGTATAGACTCCATGCTTATATGCCATTATTTCTCACTCCAATCCTGATTTGCAATCTTTCTGTATGCAGCATTTATTGCAGTGCCTTTGGCAGTAGCGGCTATTCTCGCCATATTCAACTCCTCTGGTGATACAAACAGACTGCTAAATATTCCACGAAATTCCTCCGGAATACCATTTTTATAGATGCGATAGGTTTTCAATCCCTTAGCAGGTATATTAGGGCCAATATAAACCACTGGACTATTAACGGTATTCTTTTTGGTTACTTTTTCTTTGCCCATTCCATTTCCTCCAATTCTTGATATGATCTTCTAGGCTGGCCAACTACCAATTTTATGTCTCCATAACCAATCCAGTAAGGATATGGCTGTGGGTCAGCAGTCTCCCATTTGATTGGAAACTGCAAATGGTATTTGTTGCCTATAATTTTATTATTGCAAAAACGCTGACGTATTCTCTCCATTACGGAAAGAAGGTCACGCCATGTATCTGCACCTTCTCCATGAACGCCAACAGTGATTTCTATTTCCACTTCGGATTTTCCATCACCGTTGTCCGTAACGGCTTTCACTCTAGGCACAACAAGCGGATAATAGCTGTCACTCAGCCATTCTTCATCAGGAATGCTCTGGAGATAAACAGATACAGGCTTTTCCCCTTCTGCTTCGGTATTCAGCATATAGTCCTTGACCGCTATTTTAATTTCCTCGCCTACCGCT
>CALZDE010000260.1 GCA_945637225.1 uncultured Selenomonadaceae bacterium | reverse complement strand
TTTTGAAAATCCAATATTTCTAAAATCAAATTTTAGAAAATGTCATTTGCCAAAACGATAGTCTGGTCACGGTTTGGACCTACAGAAACAATGCCGAGCTTAGTACCGCATACTTCTGCTAAACGCTCTAAGTACTTGCGGGCATTCTCAGGCAGTTCCTCATACTTACGGATACCGCTGATATCAGTCATCCAGCCGTCAAAGGTCTCATAAACAGGCTCAACCTCAGCCAGTACCTTCAGGCTTGCAGGAACCTCATTCAAAAGCTCACCCTTATACTTATAGCCTACGCACATATCAATTTTCTCAAAGGTATCGAGAATGTCAAGACGGGTAATAGCCATGTAATCCAAGCCGGACAACATACATGCGTACTTAACAATAACAGCATCAAGCCAGCCAGTACGACGTGGACGACCTGTTACAGTACCATATTCATGACCACAATCACGAATCTTATCGCCAATTTCATTCAGCTGTTCAGTAGGGAATGGACCTTCACCAACACGGGTGCTATATGCCTTTACTACACCTACTACCTTATGTACGTCTCTTGGAGCAACACCTGCACCTACGCAGACACCACCGGAAACAGGGTGAGATGCAGTAACGTATGGATAAGTACCATAGTCAATATCCAGCATGGTAGCCTGTGCACCCTCAAAGAGAACACGCTTGCCAGCCTTAATCTCATCATGCAACAGAGAAATAGTATCACATACGTATGGGCGGAGACGGTCAGCATAGCCGTTGTACTCCTCCAGCAATGTATCATAATCCAGTGGCTCACCGCCATAGAGCTTCACAATCATGTCATTCTTCAAGGCAAGATTGATCTTCAGCTTACGGGCAAATTCTTCCTTGTCAATGAAATCGCAAACACGAATACCGATACGATCCATCTTATCTACGTAGCAAGGTCCGATACCGTTCTTAGTAGTACCAATCTTAGCATCGCCCTTTGCTTCTTCCATAAGACCATCAATTACATTATGGTAAGGCAGAACAACGTGCGCGCGATTGCTGATACGAATACCGCTGACATCAATTCCCTTGTCTACCATGCCCTGAATTTCATCTAAGAAAACCTTAGGATTGAAAACAACGCCATTACCAACAACATTAAGAGTCCCCTTAAAGAGAATACCAGATGGCATCAGGCGCAGCTTATACTCCACACCATCAACAGCTACAGTATGACCTGCATTGCTTCCGCCCTGAGAACGTACAACAACCTGAGCCTGCTGAGCTAAATAATCTACGATCTTGCCCTTACCTTCATCGCCCCACTGGGTACCTAATATTGCAACAGTTGACATAATACAGTCGCTCCTTATAAATAAAAAACTCAGTTACATTGGATTCCATAATATATCATATCATTAAAGAATTAAAATGTCAATTTACAAATAAAGTTTTCTACAATTTATTTTGCCTAATACAGATTTTTTTCATTGACAGCATATATTATTATACTGAAAGATAAATCTACTAAGGAGACTTCATAAATGAACCGCAGACACTTTATCAGTATTCTTGGGGCTTTCACTGTATTAGGAATTTCAGGCGATTACCTTTATAATAAATTCTTCGCTAACGGTCCAGGAAAATACATCTTTGGAAATGAAGCCGTTAGAAATGTAAAAAACAGCTTTGATGAGCTTCTTGGTGACGACAATGTAAAATATCTCCGTCAGATAGTGACAGCTGATAATCAGGGCACTAGGCGCATTACATGGCAGTCTGCTTCACCTCTCCCTTCACCTAAAATAGAATATCGTTCTGCTAAGAAAAGTACAGAAAGTTACATCGCAAACACAGAAGATATCAGCTTCAATGATGGCGATGTAAGTATAGTACAATATACAGCACTATTAGAAGGTCTTAATACAGACACTGAATATGAATTCCGTATCATCAGCGAAAGCGGAAACAGTGAATGGCACAAGCTTCAGACAGCCCCCGACAAAGGCGATTTCAAAATGATAATCTTCCCTGATTCCCAGTCCAGCGACTATTCCGACTTTGAGAAGGTAGCACAGGGTGCATGGGAAAGAAATTCTGATGCTAAGCTCTTCACTGTAATGGGTGACTTAGTAGATAACGGGCAGGACCATTCACAATGGCGGGCATGGTTCAATGCACTCGATGGCATTATTGGCAATATAGCCTTTGCTCCTGTCATGGGCAATCACGAAACCTACGACCTCAACTGGCAAACAAGGCTTCCTGCTGCATATCTTGGCTATTTCCAGCACCCAGATAATGGCAGTGAAAAATACAATCAGTATTACTATTCCTTTGATTATGGTGATGTGCATTTCTCTGTACTGAATACACAGGACTATGAATTAGGGGATTTTGCTGACACCCTTGTCAGTGAACAGAAAAACTGGCTCCGCAGGGATATGAATGCCACCAAAAAGAAATGGAAAATCGTCCTAATGCACAGGGATGTGCTGATGTATGCCTTTGGGCCTCAGTCGGGAAGGTCAGGCAGGCCAGAAGGCTTCGATGATGATGGTGTAAACTACATGCCACTTTTTGATGAGTTAGGCATTGATATAGTATTTACCGCACATCTTCATACTTACAGAAACAGAGGTCACATATATAACTTCGACCACTCCAGCAAGGGACCTCTCTATATACTTACAGGCGTAGCAGGTAATGTACGCTATCCACATCTGTGGAAGGACCACGCTCTTGATATAGCCACCCTGCCACAGCCTGAAACAGATAACTACCTCACAATGGAAGTAACAGACAAAAAGCTGACTGTGAAATGCTTCCTGCCTGATGGTACACAGATGGATGAAGCATCCGTCACTAAATAAGCCACTCCACAAAACTCAAAATACATCACTAAAATAAGGGATTGCTCATTTCGAGTAATCCCTTATTTAGTACCAAAATTTGAAATAATTATAACGCCCTCAATCATGAAAATGCAACAAGCATTTTCTTCCTATGACAG
>CALZDE010000259.1 GCA_945637225.1 uncultured Selenomonadaceae bacterium | reverse complement strand
CTGAAATACGGTCAATAGCACGGCCAACAAATCTTAATTCGTTTGCCTTGATGTCCTCAACACCTGTTCCAACAGGGTCATAGACTGTACCTTTAGCATCTTCATAAAGAGCATTACAAGTAAAGTCCCTGCGCTCAGCATCCTCTTTCATATCTTTTGTAAACTCAATCTTTGGATGGCGTCCTTTTGTAATATCGCGTCTCATTGTAGCAATCTCTACAAGTTCACCCTCTACAATAGGCATTGTTACACCAAAAATTTCAGAATTCTGAGTTGAAAAATGCTTAAATATTTTATGCAGCTCATCAGGAGTTGCATCTGTACAAATATCAAAATCGTGAGGGGCTACGCCCATAATCTGGTCACGAACACATCCTCCAACAAAGTATGCCTGAAAGCCTTTGCTAACTATAGGCATCATAATTTTATCTATAATTTCCTGTTTTGTCATTCTGTTACCTTTTTAGGCTTTCTAAAACCTTTCTTAAAAATATCTTTAATTGCTGGCTTAACAAATTTCCAATAAAGAGCAGTACAAAGAACTATAGCTGAATATTTTGGCATCACTACACCATCAGTCTGGACTAACTCAGTACTATAAGCTGTAATTACCCGCATAAATTTTTTTGTGGGATGCTTATTAATATGGAAAATGGGACGAGTTAAGAAAAATGTCTTCAGAGTTTCAGTTTTCTTTATGCCATCTTCAATAAATACTATTGGAATATTTTTTAATCTATCATCCATGCTTCTTCTCCTTTATATAATAGACAAGCTTTCTAGACCTACATGAAAATAGTCTTATTTCCAATAGCAGTATGCACAGTTATGAGCGCAGGGACGTTTATTATTTAATAGCTCATACTTTATTCCAAGGCAAGCACAAGCTGGCCGCTGCATGTTTTTCGGTAAAGTTTCAGTAACTGAAATACCAAATATATCTAGGTCTTTCTGAGATATACAACCTGTGCATTTCATTCCTGGCTCACCGCAAATTTCAATAGTTGATTCTGGGATTCCTAAGTTTATCAAGCTCTGTAAAAAGGATTCTCTTAATGAATGATTTATATGCAAATCAGTCTGATATTTATTTTGATTATTAATACAAACAGCCCATTTAGGATACTGCTCTTTAATTTTAGTAAATCGGTCTCGAACATGATTATAATAATCAAGAAAAGATATTCTGTACCTTAAGCCATTATCTCTGGCAAACTTTGCTATCTCAATTACTGCGCCTTGATATTCAGGGTCTTGAATAAAGAATGGAATAAGTGGGTCTTGTCTGATAACAAGTTTTTCTCTATGAAAATCTGGATTCTGAAGGCATTCACCAAGATAACTAAGCTGTTCTTTATAGCCTGTTACCCCAGGTTCTATTGGGGTTCCGCCTAATCCAGTAATAGTGGCATGTAAAATAACATTGCCTTTTACTTCGCCAAAGAATAAGCTTCTATTTTCTTTTATAAGTTTTCTTGGATCTTTTGTAATAAGGATAGCTGGCTGATGATTTTTATACACCCACGAATGCCATTCCTTGGTAAGTGCCGCGTCCCCACGCTCTGTAATCCCAATACTTATCATCTAGTAAACCTCTAGCTTCTTTCATTCTGGCTATACATAAAGGACAAAACCAGTCAGTTAAGCATGTCATTAAGTTTTTTAGGAATTTCACCTGCTTCAAATAATGCTTTAGTATTAAAACCTCAAGAATAGACTATCTGACTGCCAATGCCTACACAATCAGCTTTAGCATTTTCCATATGCTGTTTCCACCATAATAAATCACCAGATTCCACAACAGTAGTAATCTTTCTCCACCAATCATCTTCACATGGAGTAGAGTCAGGAATACGAATAGGCTGATTAGGAATAAGTTCAGAGTCCTTACCGATATTATAAGGTAGAACCCAAGCTTTTTCTTCTGTCTTAAAAAGAGCCTTCATAATTTCAACTTTGGCATCATCACTGAGATTGCTATTCAATACTTCTTTTGCTAATGTTTCTATATTCATAATTAATTTAGTTTTGAAAGAGCGTACGAATTAGCTACTCCATTGGAGCTGTGAGCCAGGAGGCTCCTAATACCAAATGGTATCGTTTCACTATAGCACTAGTGTCCTTAGCAGCTTATTACGGTATCGCCAACCTTTACAGGAATGCCCCTTGTACATCTGCACCACTATCATAGGAAGACGTGGCCTCTAGTATCGTACATGCTATTAGACCGTGGAAGAGGATTCGAACCTCTTGTTTTCCTGACCCCCTCAATTGCCAACTTTCCTCTAGGAAATACTTTGACGCGTTCATAGCTTGTCTTTTCTCTCTAACGGAAATTACCAAACCCTTATGGCTTTTATTAACAATTTTACTTATCAGTTCCTTGGCACCAGACTCTATGAAAGTCCCAGCCACCACGGATAAAAAATTTGGCAATCTGACGCAGGGTCTCAGCCCGCTCTCAAGCAATTACCCCAAGGAATTCGGTTACGTCGTTCCTCGTGCTCTCTAGTTTTGATGTTCTCTTAGATGACCCACATCCGTAACTCCTGGGCCAAATGAAGCGGCCATCTGAACTATGACCATTCTAACACGCCGCTTATATAATAGATTAACGCTACTGCTTCAATCCGTTATCAACATTGTCCCATTCTTTAGTCATTGCTGATAAGAATGTTGCTTCCTTTCCTGTCCAGCCAGAACAGAGAGCTGTACGATATGACATTTCTGGAAGAAGGGTATCACCATAACCCGCTGTTTGGATCAGCATAACATTTACGGTGGAATTTACCTTTTTACGGTATTCACGAACAAGTTTGTAAACATTGATCATTCGGCCATCAGTACTAGAAAGGCGGCGTTCACAACCAAAACCTAAGCGTCTGTATTCACTCATGTGTTCACTAGTACCATAAAGTCCACCAGTACCAGCCTGCATATCAGAATAAATTACAATGTTATCATATTTATCTTTGTTCTTGATAGCAT
>CALZDE010000258.1 GCA_945637225.1 uncultured Selenomonadaceae bacterium | reverse complement strand
AGATGAAAAAGAATACATTGAAAAGCCTGAATTTCAAAAATTACCTAAAACACAAATGAAGAAAATTATATCAGATTATGAAATTATAAAAAAAGAATTTAGCCAATATCTTAATGGGTTTAAAAAAATGCTGAGGAAAAATCGTATTAGTCGAAGTCCTTTGTATAGAGAATCTTCGTTAATAAATTTTAAGGATCAGTTGTTGATTAGATAATTTTTAATAAAAAGTATATCAAAATTAGCCCTCTTTCACTAGATGTTATGAAAGAGGGCTTTGCTTATATTCGTTTATCTGAGTAAGCTGAATCAATCATCAAAAGGACATTTTGCATTGTTGAAATACTTGTTTACGATTTCTACAGCACAGTAGTCACCGCACATGGAGCAGGCACCTTCGCCCTCAGGATTTCTTGCGGCACGGACTTTCATAGCTCGTTCTGGGTCGATAGCCAGCTTCATCTGAGCGTCCCAGTCAAGAATCTTGCGGGCATCAGCCATCTTGTTATCCCATTCCATTGCACCAGGTACACCGCGAACAATATCAGCGGCATGAGCGGCAATTCGGGATGTGATAACACCTGTATGAACGTCTTCAATAGTAGGCAGTGCTAAGTGTTCGGCTGGGGTTACATAGCAGAGGAAGTCAGCACCGCTTACAGCTGCCAAAGTACCGCCAATAGCAGAGGTGATGTGGTCGTAGCCAGGTGCAACATCTGTTACCAGTGGTCCTAAAACATAGAATGGAGCATTACGGCAGAGACGCTTTTCCAGCTTCATGTTAGCGGCAATCTGGTCATAAGGTACATGGCCAGGACCTTCTACCATTACCTGTATACCACGTTTCCATGCTCTGTCTACCAGCTCGCCAAGAGTAATTAACTCGGTAATCTGAGCGCGGACAGACGCATCGAGTAGACAGCCACAGCGAATGCCATCACCAAGCCTTACAGTTAAATCATATTTTTCGCAGATATCTAAAATATCATCGTAGCGGGTGAGGAATGGATTTTCTTTTTCATTGTGGAGCATCCAGCCTGTAATGAAGGAACCGCCACGGCTTACTACATCCATCTTTCTGCCCTGTTTGCGCATTTTGTCAATTGCGGAGAGGGTAACACCGCAGTGCATGGTCATGAAGTCTGCACCGTCTTTAGCCTGCTGTTCAATAGCGTAGAGCATATCATCGTCAGTCATTTCTACTACGGCACCATGCTCCTTGATAGCACGTACAGTTGCCTGATAAATTGGAACGGTACCGACCATAATAGGAGAATTTTCGATAATCTGACGGCGGGATTCATCAATATTATCACCTGTGGATAAGTCCATAACAGAATGAGCACCGCATTTTACAGCTTCCTGCAATTTCAAAAGTTCTGGTGCTGGGTCAGGGAAAGTGCTGGATGTGCCGATATTGGCATTTACCTTTACGGAAAGTCCTTCACCTACTGCATAGAACTGCTTCATAGATGTGTGATTTACATTGGCACAGAGAGCTACACGGCCATTGGCTATGAGGTTGCGGAGCTTTTCTGCTTCTATATGCTCAGACTGAGCGGCCCATTTCATTTCATCGGTGATTTTTCCTTCTTTTGCTAATTGCATCTGAGTTGCCATGATAAAATCCTCCTAATTTCTTACACAAAATAAAAACACCATTCCTGGCAGGAACAGTGCTTCAAGCTCAATTTTATGAGGTCACTTCCCTACGCAGGTATTATCCCAACAGGTTCAAAGGGTCGGATATTTCCTCTCAGCATACGCTCCCCTAGTGAATGGTGTATTAAGTTCTTTATTTGCTTTTATTATACTATGCTACGTAGGATATTGCAAGAGAAATTTTCAAAAAAACAATCCCACTCCGAAGAATGGGATTGTAAGTATGGTTTGTTTTAGGATTACAGAGTATTGTCGGAACCGAATACGTCCTTAATCTTGTGAGCAACGATCTCCTTGATGTAAGCACGTGCTGGGGACAGATACTGACGTGGGTCGAAGTGCTGTGGGTTAGCATCGAAGTACTCACGGATACCAGCAGTCAGAGCCAGACGGAGGTCGGAGTCAACGTTGATCTTGCAAACAGCCTTGGTAGCTGCCTTGCGGAGCTGATCCTCAGGAATACCGATAGCATCAGCCAGCTTGCCGCCATGAGCGTTGATGATCTTTACATACTCAGGAACTACAGAAGAAGCACCGTGGAGTACGATTGGGAACTGAGGCAGGATCTCGGAGATCTTGTCCAGAATGTCGAAACGCAGCTCAGGTGGAACCAGAACGCCGTTCTCGTTTCTGGTGCACTGTGCAGGAGTGAACTTGAATGCGCCGTGGCTGGTACCAATAGCAATAGCTAAGGAGTCAACACCGGTCTTCTCAACGAACTCCTGAACTTCCTCAGGACGGGTGTACTTAGCATCAGCTGCGGATACATTTACGTCATCCTCAACACCAGCTAACTGGCCGAGCTCGCCCTCTACTACTACGCCATGAGCGTGAGCGTACTCTACAACCTTCTTGGTAACTGCAATGTTGTCCTCGAAGGAATGATGAGAACCATCGATCATAACGGAGGTGAAACCGCCATCAATGCAGGACTTGCAGGTCTCGAAGTCAGCGCCGTGATCCAGATGCAGAACCAGGTCCAGCTCAGGATGAACTTCCATAGCAGCCTTTACCAGGTGTACCAGGTACTGATGGTTAGCGTACTTACGAGCACCAGCGGAGCACTGGAGAATAACAGGGGACTTCAGCTCAGCAGCTGCGTCAGTGATACCCTGAACGATTTCCATGTTGTTTACATTGAAAGCACCGATTGCATAACCGCCCTCATAAGCCTTCTTGAACATTTCCTTAGTAGTTACTAATGCCATAACTAAAAATACCTCCTAAAAAATCTTTAAGATTGTGCACGTTACACAGCTTCCTTACAAATAAGGGGTGTGCATTCCTCTTATCGGCAACCGGAAACTGCACCATACTTTTTTTTATTATACCACAAAAATTTACTAAAT
>CALZDE010000257.1 GCA_945637225.1 uncultured Selenomonadaceae bacterium | reverse complement strand
TTGCATCGGTTAGAAATACAGAGAACCGTCAGTCTCAAAGCCAGAAGGGTACAAAAATGAAGTCCATGACAACAGATGTTACTGTTCAAGGGAGCTGGGAAGATTTTTCCAAGGCTATGAATAGATTTGAAAAGGAAAATCTTGTTGTTATTACAAGGCTTAAATGTGAGTTTAGAAATGGTAATGTACAGGCTGTGTTAGCTTTTAATACTTACTATGTATAGGTGATAAAAATGGAGAGAGGAAACAGTGAAAAAATAATAGGTATTACCGCTAGCCTATTGTTAGGCGGAGTGGTTGCTTTTTCCATTAACTTTTTTACAGCGGAGCCTATTTTAGAGACTACGAGCAGGCTGCCGATAAAAAGTACGGACTCTTTAGCTGAGATATTAAATTCTAATGATGTATATCTTGTATCAGGCAATCCCTTTGGAACCTTTGATAAAAAGGCTCTTAATGCTTTGATTGTGAAAAAACCTAAACCTCCTAAAAGCGATAAGCTTAAAGCTGCTGGTGAAGCAAAAAATGCGCTAAAGGTTGTCGGGGTGCTTGCTCCGGACCTTGCGGTTGTAACCAAGGACAATAAAACGATAACCTTAAAAAGCAACAGCAACAGCAGTGTCGGGTATGTAGGTAATATAACTGCCAGAGGCGTTTATATCGATGGAAAATTTTTAGAGATGATGTAAAAAGGGGAGAGATGCGTTATGAATTATAAAACAAGAAAGGCCAGACTACTATCTTTAGCAGCAGCATTGGTTTTAGGTTTTTGCGGCAATGCTTATGCTTTTCCTGTTGACTTTTCTGATACTCCTGTGCCTGAAGCACTTAAGGCGCTAGGTATACGGGCAGGCAAGGACGTGGTAGTAGCAAGTGATATAAGAACCAAGATTACTATGCATATGGATGATACTGATTTTGATACTGCACTAAAGGCAATTGCAACGGTATACAACTTATCCTATAGATATCAGGATGATCTTGTGGTTGTAGGCAGCCAGAAATTCCTAAACAACATGAAGATGTTTGAACTAAAGCATCTTGACCCGGATATGTTTAAAAAGCAGCTGGAACCAATTTTGGAAGATAGTGATGATGCTGTTGTAAATACTGATCTGCATTCTATTTCTGTTATGGGATCATCTTCAACCTTAGAGAGGGTGGAGGAGCTCGTAAAAAAATACGATGTTGCCCAAAAACAGGTCAATATCCAGGCTACTGTAATTGAGCTTTCTAAAGGCAAGGCCAGAAGCATGGGACTTAACTATGCTGACAGCGGCTGGGGACGTGATACCAGAATATCTATCCGTAATGATAATTCAGCAGGTTTCAGCTTCAGCATTACAGCAGATCACGAGGAAACCTTAAGCGGCGGTAAGGTGCTGGCCAGACCTAATGTAACTACATTCAACGGACGCAAGGCAAAAATTATCATGGGCGATCAGGTACCTGTATTTACTTCAACCGGAAGCGGCACGGATGCTAATGCCAGTGTTCAAGTGGAATATAAAGATGTGGGTGTAAATCTAGAGGTTACTCCAAGAATTAATGAGTCGGATAAAGAAACCGTTACTCTCAGTATTAAGCCAAGTGTATCTACTATTACTGAATGGATTGAATCAGGTAATAATAAGGCTCCTCAGATTTCTAGCCGCAGTGTTGAGACTGTTGTACGTGTAAAGGCTGGCGAAACTATACTCATCGGCGGCCTGTTAAAGCATGATGAGATTAAAAACATCAGAAGTATGCTGCCATTTTTCTCTAAAATTCCTGTACTTGGTGAACTTTTTAAAAACAGGTCTATCAAAAAGTCTGATACAGAACTTGTTATAGCTATTACTCCAACTATTATCTATGACAAGGATGGGCGGCCTCAGGTTGAGCTGCAGAAGATTAGTCCTAAGCTGCATAATGAGCTCAATGGTATGGATGATAAACCCATGGACTATAATCTTACTAGTGAAAAGCAGAAGGAGTATGAAGAGCAGATAAAGCTTTTGTCCTCTGAAAAAGAAAAGCTGGAAGTAAGTAAGGTTGAGCTCGAAAAGCGGTATAAGGAAGTGGTTTTAGCTTTAAATGCCGCAGATGAAGAGAAAAAAGAGTTTAAGAATCTTGCCAAGCGTTTTGAGGATGCCAATAAAAAGCTTGAGGACAAGGACATCAAAATCAAGAGCCTAGAAAAGGAACGGGATGAGCTCAAAAAAGAGCTTGCTGCCAATAATGAAGTAATGAAACAGGTCGTTGAAAAAATCCAGCGGGCAGGAGGCAGATAATATGGTTGAATTTTTTCCTGAACAGCTGCGTGATTACCATGTTGAAGCAAGGGTCCTTGGTATGGTACCAGCTTCCGTGATGGCAGAGCGTTTTTTGATGCCCATTGCCTTTGATGAAGCAACAAGAACCCTGTCTCTTGTAACCTCAAGACCTATGGATGCCTTCCGTGATATGGCTATTGTTACAAGGCTTATCCATAGGCACACTCCGGCGGTGGACAACATTAAGCTTTTTGAGGTTGATTATGAAAATTTCACCCAAGGGTATATGGCTCATTTCCGCCAGCAGTTCAGTCCTACCACCGCCGTGCAGTCAACTGCATCTAGTGGTGATAACGTATCGGTAACTAGTGAGCAGACTAAGCTTGCCCAAGATATATTGCAGCGAGGTATTGAGTCCGGGGCAAGTGATATTCATATTGCACCGTATAAAGATGGTTCAAGGGTGCAGTTTAGAATTGATGGTGTTCTCCGTGACAGTGGTATACCACCTTTATCCATAGATGATGAGCGTATGCTCTGTAACATTTATAAAAGAAATTCGGGCCTTGAAGTTACTAATCTTGTGCCGCAGGATGGACGTTTTACAGCTTTTGGTAAGGATTTTCGTCTTTCAACCATGCCCTATGGCGATAGTGGAGCAAGAAATAAGGTAGTAATGCGTATTATTGGTTCATCCGAGAAAGTACCTACACTTGAAGCACTTAATTTCACAGATGATGAAATAGCCGCTATACGTAGAATGATACATCA
>CALZDE010000256.1 GCA_945637225.1 uncultured Selenomonadaceae bacterium | reverse complement strand
TCAAAATGTCTCGATGATTATTTTAGCATGAACTTACTAAAAAAGCAAGGAGCAATTTTCTCCCTGCTTTTTTAGTGTCTTATTTTTAATTTTTATCTGTAAAAATCACTTCTTAATCAGCATACGAGCCTTGTTTTCACCCATAGCTACTATCAGCTTGCCATTTCTTGCAGTAACATTATAGCTTTCATCTAAAGCATCAGTAAATACTGTACCGTCCTTAGCCTTAACATCCAATGCAACATCAGAAGCCTTGCCACGATTCAGAACTACCACACCGAGAGAATCGCCATTAGTACGGGCAAAAGCATAAACATCGCCTTCAGCTTTCAAGGTATCAACATCGCCATAAACAAAGATATTCTTGTTATTGTTGCGGGCAGCTATGGCCTTCTTGTAGAAATTCTGTAACTCCTTATCTTCCTTGCCCCAAGGGAAGGTACGACGGCAATCAGGATCAACAGAACCATACTGACCAGCTTCATCACCATAGTAAATGGTTGGCATACCAGGATAGCCCATGAGGAAAGCAACACTCATCATGAGACGTGCCTTGCCGAGATTATAATCAAAATCATTGAGCGTTGGCTGTTTTACTTCTTCCTTACCACCGCCAAACTTATAAATTGCACGATAGGTATCATGTGAATCCACAATATTCATCATGTCGTAAACAGCTTCACGAGGATAATTCTGACGGAGAATCTTCAGCTCCTCATCACACTTGTCAGCCTCACCACGATTTAAGAACAAATCACCGATAGCAAAGGAAAGCTTGTAGTTCATAGCAGAGTCGAACTGATCGCCTGATAAGAACTGAGAAGCATCCTGCCAAATCTCACCCAACAGTAATGGCTCATCACCATTCTTTGTCTTAATCTGTTTTACAGTCTTGCGGACAGCTCTCCAGAAATTAGGAGAAACCTCATTTGCTACATCAAGTCTCCAGCCGGAAAGACCATTTCTGAACCAGCGGGTAATAATTGCATCCTTATCATAAATAAGATAATTTGCCAAATCCTTATTATTCAGCTGATCGCCGATATTAGGCACAGGAGAATTTTTACCGCCGACTACATCCTTAAATGGACACAGGCTGGAATAACCTGCCCAGTCACGATAAGCATAATGCTCACCGTATTCATCAGAAATCTTGCGGTTGGAAATTTCAAACCAGTTCTCAAAATTAAACTTACTGAACTTCTGTCCCTCTGCAACAAGCTGTTTTCTAGCTTCTTTCTCCGCATCCTTCTGATTCATCTTCTTTTCATTCATCAGGTCATAAACGCGGGACCAGTACTCATATGCACCCACATTATCATACTTGCCGTAACGGTCAAAGTAAATGGAATCATCACCTACATGGTTAAATACACCATCCATGATAAGACGCATGCCACGCTTATTCATTTCCTCAACCAAGGTATCAAAAGCCTTCATATCACCCAAGAACGGATCAAGCATTTCATAATTGCGGGCATCATAACGATGATTAGAAGATGCACTCATAATAGGATTTACATAAATAGCAGTAAAGCCCATATCCTTCAGATAATCAAGCTTCTGAGTAATACCCGCCAAATCACCGCCAAAGAAATCGTTACAGGTCCAAGGCTCACCATTTGGATCAGGATTGTTATTAGAAGGAATATCGCTCCACTTCATGTGACGAACCTTCTGAGTAGCACGAGCGGTATCTCTTGCATAATCATTTGACTTATCGCCATTAAAGAAACGGTCAGGGAAAATCTGATAGGTAACAGCTTCCTTTGCCCAGTCAGGAGTGTGATAATCCGCAGAGTAAACAGTCAGCTGGAAAGGCTTTGCATTACGGAGAGCAGCTTCGCCAATGTGACCGGACTTAGCATCATCACCATATTCCTTAACATTATCAAGGATAAACTTATAGCCGTAAATACCGGCACTCTGTGGTGTAACCTTAGTATTCCAATAATCAAAACCGCCTTCAGTCTTAACCTTTTCCATAGAAATCATCTGTCTTGAACCAGCAAAGTAATCAATATTGTATTCATCACCACCATGATTTACAATATCAGACTTATAAAGAACCATAGCCGGCTGATTTACTTCACCCTCACCAGTGCGAAGACCTATTTCTACAGACTCACCTGCCTTGATAGCCTCAAAATTAGAACGGTAGGAATTATCCCAGCTGTCATGCAAAATCTTATCCTCATGAATAGAGCCATCATCAGCAATAAAAGCCTTTGTTTTGCCATCAAAATAAACCTTCACCTGTCCAGCGTTGCGAACAGTAAAAGTCTTGCTGACAGTTTCCTGCCCCTTCTGAGAAATCTCTACATCATAAGTACCTGCTGGAAGCTCAATATTCTCCTGGTAAAATTCATCAAGAGTCAAATCCTGTAAAATCACAGAACCAAAACTGCCGGAAATAACAGGCAATTCTTCCTGTGCCAAAGGAGTATACTGAGTGGATTCCTTAATCTTATGAGTAATATCGTTGTAATAGAAGGTAATCTGTGCTGGAGCATCAAGCTGAAGCTGTAAGTTACGGCCATCGAAATTACCATTCAGGCCATAATTCTCTGCCCAGCTGCCGTTAATAGCAATCTTATAGAAATAATTACCCTCTGGCAGATTGCAAGTAAAGGAATACAGACCATGACCTACGTATTTCATTTCAGAAATCTTTCCGCCCGGCTCCCAGTCACCAGTACCGCCAATCTTGCTCTGAATGTTACCTACGACTACTACACTGCGATTTGCAGGCGCAACATCCTCTGCCGCTTCTGCAATCCTTGAAACATGTGCACCACAAAAATCATGCTCTACGTTTGGTAAAGCTGTCATGCCAAAAGACATGATATTTGCCCCTAATGCCAATGCAACTGCTTTTGCTAATAAATTCTTGCGCTTCATAATAATATCCTTTCCTAAATCCTAAATAAAATGATATATGCCTGTAATTATACCCCTACATAATTACATCCCCATGACATATTATGAAACTACATAACCCTCAGCTAAATATATCCTATGAAATATTCTACTACTATTGCATGAAAAATGCAAGTGTTTTT
>CALZDE010000255.1 GCA_945637225.1 uncultured Selenomonadaceae bacterium | reverse complement strand
AGCAACTGCTACGTTATTCTGTACCTTAACCGCATCCATATCACCATCAGTACCCAGATCAAACACTACACTAAGAGAGTAGCTGCCTGTATCATCGGAATCGGAGTTCATATAGTCCATGCCCTGAGTACCATTAACCTGCTGCTCAATAACCTGAGCAACAGTATCATTTACTACCTTTGAGTTAGCACCTGTATAAGAGGTACTAACTGTAACGGTTGGTGGTGAGATCTGGGGATACTGCGCAATAGGCAGCTGCACAGCAGAAATCAAACCAACCAGCACGATAATTATGGAAATAACTATCGCAAATATTGGCCGATGTATAAAAAACTTAGACAAAGCCTAAGCCCCCCTTACAAAATAGAAATTAAATCGCTTCTAAAATACAAATTTAAGAAAAATCACACTGCCTTGCCATCAGGGTCAGTAAAGCTGAAGCCCATATCAGCCGCAGTAACATTAGTAACATTAACTGGCATACCCTCAGTCAAGGTAGTCAGACCTTCTACGACAATATCTTCGTTACCATTTAAGCCCTTAGTTACAATGTAGTAACTGCCAATACGCTCGCCAATTTCTACATTGATAGCCTTAGACTTGCCATCCTCTACGGTCATAACGAAGGACTTGCCCAAAAGCTGCTGAACAGCACGCTGAGGTACCAGAATTGCCCCCTTGTTCACCTTTCCCTGAATTCTTGCTCTTGCAAACATACCAGGTACCAGTACACCCTTTGGATTGTCAAAAACAGCCTTTACAGCCAGTGAGCTGGTGTTATTACCCATAGAGCGGTCAACTTCTACAATATGACCAACAATAGGATATTCTGTACCATTACTTAATTTCAGGCCAACTTCCATACCAGCAACACCCTCCTTGGTTACATCACCCTCGGAATTGTACAGAAGATATTCATTTTCACTTAAACTGAACTGTACGAACACAGGATCACTGCTGCCCACAGTAACCAATGGAGTGCTTCCCGCACCAGCAAAGGTACCAATAGCTACATCATCTACAGACAGCTTGCCGTCAATTGGAGCATAAACAATGCAGTCTGCCAAATTCTGCTGAGCCAGCTGAACCTGTGCCATCATAGCCTCTACATTAGCTTGATTAGCAGCTACAGTAGAACGCATGGTATCTACTACCTGTGGTGCAATAGCGGCAGACTCCAGCAGCTTCTCATTACGCTGTAAGTCAAGCAGAGAATTGTTGTATACAGCCTGTGCCTGTGCCAAATTTGCCTGTGCAGTCAAAACTCTTGACTCATACTCACGGGAATCAATGCGGAATAATGGCTGTCCTGCCTGTACCACATCACCGCCCTTGCAGTACTTATCTACTACATAACCAGCAACCTTAGCCTGAACCTTAACCTCCTGAACACCCTTGATAGTACCTGCATACTCCAAGGTCACAGGTGTATCCTGCTTTATTGCCTTCATAATCTTAACCTGTGCTGCCTGCATCTGCTGCTGAGGCTGTTCATCACTACCACAGCCAGTCAATACTGCAGAGGTGCCTGCTAATGATAATAAAAGCAGACCAGTAGCAATCATTTTCTTACGTGATACCAAAATAATAAACCTCCCTTATACTCTAGTATTTTTACCTTATTACTTCTTCTTTGTAAACAGCCTAGCGAATTTCATTACCAATACATATGATAAAGGTATTAAGAAAACACCTATGGTTGTAGCAAAAATCATACCGCCTACTACAGCTACGCCCATACCATTACGGGAAGCCGCACCAGCACCAGTTGCAGTTACCAGAGGCAGACAGCCGATAATAAAGGCAAGTGAAGTCATAAGAATAGGACGCAGTCGCTGATTAGCAGACTCAATAGCCGCCTCAACAAAATCCATACCATTATCTACACGAGCCTTGGCGAACTCTACAATCAGAATTAACAATTGCGAATATAGGTCTATGTATAAAAAACTTTGCCATAATTCTTTCCCTTTAAAATAAAAACACCAAAGAAGTAATTATGTAAATTAATTAAATCATATCATGCTCAATCATGTATTCAGCAATCTGAACAGCATTCAAAGCAGCACCCTTACGGATCTGGTCACCGCATACCCAGAAATTCAGGCCATTTTCAATGGAATAGTCCTTACGGATACGGCCAACCTCTACATCATTCTTACCAGAGGTAAAGAGTGGCATTGGATATGCCTGCTGAGATGGATCATCATTGAGGATAACACCAGGGAACTTAGCTAATACCTCACGAGCCTTCTCTACAGTTACCTCATCCTCAAATTCTACATTTACGGACTCTGCATGGCTTCTGTATACAGGAACGCGGATAGTAGTAGCAGTAATACGCATATCATCGTCGCTCATGATCTTCTTGGTCTCGTCGATCATCTTCATTTCTTCCTTGGTATACAGATTGTCCTTGAATACATCAATCTGAGGAATTAAGTTGAAGGCAATCTGATAATGCTTCTCAAGAGACGCACCTGGCAGAATATTTGCTACAACTTCCTTGCCCTCGCTGATAGCCTTAACCTGATTCTCTAACTCCTCCATAGCTTCCTTGCCGCCACCGGAAACAGCCTGATAGGTAGATACAACGATACGCTTAATCTTGGAAACATCATAGAGAGGCTTTAATGCCATAACCATAATGATAGTGGAGCAGTTAGGATTTGCAATGATACCCTTGTGCTGTGCAATAGCCTCCGGATTTACCTCTGGAACTACCAGTGGAACCTCTGGGTCCATGCGGAAGGTGCTGGAATTATCAATTACTACTGCGCCAGCCTTAGCAGCAACAGGGCCTAAGGTCTTGCTGATGGAACCGCCAGCAAACAGAGCGATATCAATACCCTCGAAGGAATTTTCAGTAGCTTCCTCAACGGTGTACTCCTTGCCCATGAACTGAATCTTCTTACCTGCACTGCGCTTGGAAGCCAGCAGCTTTAATTCAGCAAAAGGAAAATTACGCTCCTCAATGAGATTCAGGAATTCCTGACCTACTGCACCAGTAGCACCTAAAATTGCAACATTATACTTCTTACTCATATTCTTTTCTCCTCACACATATAATTTTCTTACTA
>CALZDE010000254.1 GCA_945637225.1 uncultured Selenomonadaceae bacterium | reverse complement strand
TTATATTAATTATTCATTCCTCGTGTTACTTCAATATCATATATTCACATTTCTCTCTCGAGCATAAATATTCTAAACCCAAAAACTCATATCGACAGTTTAACCAACTTATTTTATTAACTAAATACCCCAAACATACTATGAAAAAGCAGGCACAATTTTCTTTAGTGCCCGCTCTTTTTTTGCTTAAATTTATACGTAGATATAATCATTTAATACTGGCTGTAAACCGCCATTTTCCATATCCTTGTACATTTTATCGAAGGAACGTCCATCGTTGATTTCAAACTGCTCATCACCAGCGTCATCATCACCGCATTCCTTGCCATCGTACTTTTCCTCATGGTCGCCAATACCAGTGGAAACACCAGCAGATACCTTAGTAGCACAGATTTTGGTAATGCCGTTTCTAAATTCTGCACTTTCTCGGCTTGATACCGTAATACCGGCAAATGGCAGGAATATTCTATAAGCACATAAGACCTGACAAAGTTCTCTTTCGCCTACATCTTTTGGATTTATTTTATCATTATTGACGATAGGACGAAGGCGTGGACAGCTTAATGATAATTCAGCATGTGGATATTTGCGGTTGATGTAATATACGTGCAGGGCAGTGGCAAGTGCATCATGGCGGAAGTTATCTAAGCCAAGCAAAGCGGAGAATCCTGCTCCACGCATACCGCCCATAATTGCTCTTTCCTGTGCATCGAAACGGTAAGGCCAAACTCGCTTATGTCCCATTAAATGCAGGGTTTCATATTTGTCAGGATTGTAGGTTTCCTGAAAAACAGTTACATAGTCAACACCGCATTCATGGAGATATTTGTATTCGTCTGTATTTACAGGATATATTTCTATACCAATATTTCTAAAATACTTCTTAGCGATTTTTACAGCTTCACCAATGTAGTTTACATCAGAATATTTTCTGCTTTCACCTGTAAGAATGAGAATTTCTTCCATTCCGGTATCGGCAATTACCTTCATTTCCTGCTCGACTTCCTCAAAGGAAAGTTTCTTGCGTTTTATGTTGTTATAGCAGTTAAAACCGCAGTAAACACAGTAATTCTGACAGTAATTTGCAATATAGATTGGCGTGAAGATATAGACCGTATTGCCAAAATGATTTTTAGTGATCTCTTCAGCCTTTCGAGCCATTTTTTCTAAGAAAGGTGCAGCGGCAGGAGATAATAATGCCTTGAAATCCTCAACAGAACAGCTTTCATGGCTCAATGCTCTTTCAACATCCTGTGGGGTGTATTTCTCGTAGTCATAGGATAGCATGGCACTGCGTACCTTATCTTTAATGTCTGACTCGATAATCTCCATACCTGGCATGTATTCCATGTGATTGGTTCTGGAGGAAGGGTCCTGCTCCAGCTTATGCTTTTTTGCTAAGGCTTCAGGTGGAAGCTCGTTGCTGTCTATAAAATAAACCTGATTTTCTTCGTTCATTACTGCCACCTCTTAACGCAAAAAGCCTGTTAATGGGTCAGAGGCACTGCCGCCTCTTGCTAAAACTCTGCCCATGCCGGTAAGGTATGCAGTTCTGCCTGCTTCAATTGCCAGCTTGAATGCCTTTGCCATGTTAGGTACATCACCAGCAGTAGCAATTGCAGTATTAGCCATGATAGCTGCGGCACCCATTTCCATAGCTTCACAGGCCTGAGATGGCTTGCCGATACCTGCATCAACGATAATAGGCAAATCTATTTCATCAATTAAAATCTGAATCATTTCCTTGGTTGCCAGTCCCTTGTTACTGCCAATAGGAGCCGCTAAAGGCATTACTGCCGCCGCACCTGCGTCCTGTAAACTGCGGGCTACATTTAAGTCAGGGTTCATATAAGGCAGGACAATAAAGCCGTCCTTTGCTAAGATTTCTGTCGCCTTGATGGTTTCGTAATTATCAGGGAAAAGATACTTTGCGTCACGCATGATTTCTACCTTGACGAAATTGCCACAGCCCATAGCACGGCTTAAATTTGCAATTCTTACTGCTTCCTCGGCGGTTCTTGCACCAGAGGTATTAGGCAGAAGGGTAACTTCCTTTGGAATGAAATCGAGAATATTATCCTTGTCTCTGGTATTTGCTCTGCGAAGTGCCAGGGTGATAATCTCTGCACCGCCCTGCTCAATAGCGGCCTTAATAAGCTGTAAATTGTATTTGCCGGAGCCGAGAATAAAACGGCTTTTAAATTCATGACCACCTAAAATAAACTTGTCTTCCATGTCAAATTCTCCTAACTTTAATTCTGTAAGATTAATTCGATTACCTTGTTTGCCTCGTGTCCGGCACATATTGCTACTCGTGGTGCCATCAGCCCCATGCCTGCTGTAGCTTCTGTTACCTTGTCACCGCATATATATAACCTTCCTAATACTTTTTCTGTAACAATAGCATTGGAATTTCCGTAGCCTGCCATGCCATTTCCCGATACAACTATGGTCTTAGGGCATTTTTCCAATAACGCAGAAATCAGCATTGCCTTTTGGTCAGCGTTATCAAAGGCTTCACAGACAATAGGATATTCTCCGAAAAGTTCTGGTACCATATCTGATGTTACTTTGATATTCTTCGTTTTTACGTCAAGATATGGGTTTATATCATGCAGAATTTCTAAAATTGCTTCGGTTTTAGGCTTGCCTAGCTGGGGAATCATGTACATCTGGCGATTGAGGTTTGTCACATCAACTACGTCAAAATCTACTAGAAACAGGTGTCCCACACCACTGCGGGCGAGCATGACTGCAATGTTAGAACCAAGACCACCAAGGCCAGCAACAGCAACCCTTGCATTTTGCAGTTTTTCCTTCATATCTTGGGGAAAACGCTCATCAAAGGCTTTATCTAAAATTTCCTTTGCAATAAGCTCTGCCATATCAGCCACCACCTACAAAATTCAGAATTTCTACTGCATCATTCTCTTTTAAGGTGAGTTCACTGTATTTATCCTTAGATACAATTTGCAAATTCAGCTCGACAACTACCCTGTCTGCATTGTAGCCTGTATTTTTCAGGTATTCAGCTATGGTCTGACCGCTGGCTTGTACCTTTTCGCCGTTTACAGTAACCATAAAACACCGCCTTTC
>CALZDE010000253.1 GCA_945637225.1 uncultured Selenomonadaceae bacterium | reverse complement strand
TGCAACGGCCAAATACCTGACCAGGGCCACCAGTTGCCAGAATAACAACATCAGCCTTGAAAGCCTTGATTTCCATAGAGTTCATGGACTGAGCGATAATACCACGGCAAACACCGTTCTTATCCTTGAATATCTTAATGAACTCCCAGAATTCATACTTGTTTACGCCGCCCTTAACTTCCCAGCGACGAACCTGCTCATCGAGAGCATACAGTAACTGCTGACCAGTGGTAGAACCGGAGAAGCAGGTACGCTTGTTCTTCTGACCACCGAAGTTACGGAGGTCGAGAACACCTTCAGGAGTACGGGTGAAAGGTACACCCATACGATCGAACATATGAATGAGCTTTGGAGCTGCCTCAACCATGCCCTTAACAGCCAGCTGGTCAGCCAGGAAGTCACCGCCATATACGGTGTCATCGAAATGCTCATAAATAGAATCATGCTCACCCTTGGTATCCATGCAGGCATTGATACCACCCTGTGCGCACAGGGAGTGGGAACGCTTTACTGGACAGTAAGAGAATAAATCAACTTCGCCGCCAGCTTCGCAAATCTTTAAGGTAGCCATGAGGCCGGATAAGCCGCCACCTACTACAATAATCTTATTCTTAGCCACGTAGGTTCTCTCCTTTTTTTAAATAATTACATCATGTAGTTGCCCATGAATGCCAGAACAACTAAGCACAGGAATGCTGCCAAGCCCATGCTCATCTTATCAACATAGCACTGGGAGCGAGGACCCTTGGTGATACCCCAAGTCATGCAGAAGGTAGTAATACCATTGCAGAAATGGAAAATAGCAGCGAACATACCTAAGATGTAGAGAACGAATACGATTGGGTTGGTAACAACACTCTGTACCAGCTCAAAGGACATAGGAATACCGCAAATACCCTTCAGGAAAATACGGAGATAGCCAACGTGCCAAATGAGGAATGCTACCAGATACCATGCAGTGTAACGCTGCAGAGCGAACTGCCAGTTACGAGCGTAACCATAGTTCTGCTGATTGTTGTTAGCCTGCATAGCAATGTAAATACCATAAATACCATGGAACAGTATTGGTACTGCATAAACAGCTAACTCAATAGAGATAAATAATGGCTTTGGAATAAGCTCCATCATTTCCAGAGCACCATTGAAAACTGCAGGGCCGCCAAGAGCTGCCGCATTGGTCAGAATATGCTCAATGAGCACACCGCCTAACAGGACAAGACCGCACAAAGAGTGCAGGCGACGCAGATAAAAAGATGTGTTAATCATTCTTTTCCTCCTAAATATTTTTCTCCCAAATAATTACACTAATATGCAGTATATGGGAGTAATAAACTTATTAGAGTTTGCGGTATGGAGCCTGACCCAGCTCATAGAAATCGTTACCTTCGGAATCGATAACTACGATAGCAGGGAAGTCTACAACCTCTAAAGCAGCTAATGCTTCAGGGCCAAGCTCAGGATAAGCGATTACGGTGTACTTCTTTACAGACTTAGCAATCAGTGCTGCTGCACCGCCTACTGCTGCAAAATAAGTAACGCCATTCTTCTTCATAGACTCTACAACTGCAGGTACGCGGGAACCCTTGCCGATCATGCCCTTAATGCCCTGCTCCAGCATAGTAGGAGTATAAGCATCCATACGGCCAGCGGTGGTAGGACCACAGGAACCAATTGGGTCACCAGGCTTAGCTGGGGTAGGTCCAAGATAGTACACGATCTGATTGTTCCAATCAATTGGCAGCTTCTCGCCACGAGCCAGAGCCTCAGTCATTACCTTGTGAGCTGCGTCACGAGCACTATAAATGGTACCAGTAATAAGAACGCTGTCGCCAGCCTTCAGGGTACGGGAAACCTCTTCAGTGAGAGGAGTAGTTAAACGAATTGTCTCAGCCATTATCTACATACCTCCTAAATTACATAGTGCGAACTGAATGACGGCAAGCATGGCAGCAGATAGTAACTGCTACTGGCAAGCCAGCGATATGGGTTGGGCCCCACTCAATATTAACTGCCAAAGCGGAAGTAGTGCCACCCAGCTGAGGTCCGATACCAGTCTTGTTGATCATTTCCAGTAACTCGCCTTCCAGCTTTGCATACTCTGGATGTGCATTGCGCTCAGTGATATGACGCATTAATGCACGCTTGGACAGATATGCAGCCTGATCCATGGTACCACCGATACCAACACCTACAACCATAGGTGGGCATGGGTTGCAGCTTGCATGCTGAATGATGTCCAGAACTGCCTTCTTAACGCCCTCAACGCCATCAGCAGGAACCAGCATTTTAATACCGCCCTTGTTCTCAGAACCGAAGCCCTTGCAGGTCAGCTCAATCTTCAGCTGATCACCTGGAACAATCTTGGTGTAGATAATTGCTGGAGTGTTGTTCTGAGTGTTCTTACGGTCAAACAGAGGCTCAGCTACAACAGACTTACGCAGATAGCCATTGACATAACCATTAGCAACACCCTTGTTAATAGCTTCAGTCAAATCGCCACCCTCAAAATGAACATCCTGACCAACCTCTAAGAAGATAATGGTCATACCAGTGTCCTGGCAAATTGGACGATCCTCGGCACGAGCGATTTCGGAGTTCTTGATGATCTGATCGAGAACAACCTGACCAACTGGGGATTCCTCAGTCTCGCGGCCCTTTTTCAGTGCCTCATAGATGTCCTGTGGCAGATAGTAAGCTGCTTCCTTACACATCTGCTCTACTTCTTTAGTGATTTCTTCAACTTGGATGGTACGCAAATTAAACCCTCCCATTATTAAAAATATAAATAATACACATAAACAAAATCAATACCTTTATTATTATAGCACGATTTTTTATAATTTTCAACAGAAAAATTTAAATATTTTTATAATTGATTATCACGCTTATACCTGCCTTTGTTAGTATCTAAAGCACCGTTCTTTGTGTATTTTTTTAGCTAGAAACTGTTATTTGTGGTCAATACGTGGTCAAATGAGGTCAGCAGCAATTGTATTTATTATAGAATGCAATTTATGTTCGACCTCACTTTTTTATATTATCGTTGATAATTTACTTAATCTCAACCACCTTATTAACTGCCTGTTCTGCTACCCACAAACCACAGGAAATAAGTGCAGGGATTACAAGTGAATCACGAGCCT
>CALZDE010000252.1 GCA_945637225.1 uncultured Selenomonadaceae bacterium | reverse complement strand
ATGGAGATATGCTCCACCGTGTTTATAGAATAAGGTACCCGCCACTTATAGAAGTTGGGGACATCTCTTAGTCGTTATAACGTAAAATCAACATTGTTACAACATATTCTGTAAATTGGTACAAAAGAAACTTTTTTTGGCAAATTCTATATTTTTTCTAGGAAATATGGTATAATTGTTATTATTTGAACGTCACAGCTTATTAGAAGCGAGGAAATCCTATGAAACAATTTTCATATACCTGTACAGATGAAAAAGAGTTTACCCGAAGTCTGGTTGCTTTTCGGCAGAAGCAAATAACTTTTACAGAGAATATCTCTGCAATTTTGGCTACTCTCTACATAATCACCTCAGAAAAAACTAAAATCCCCACCTATTCCGCCCTTATCAAAAGATATTTCCCTATGGCATCCATAATCGGCGGTACTACCTTCACCAGTATAAATAACACCTCCATCGAAAATCCTGCCATCACCGTTACCTTTACTATATTCACAGAAGCGAATATAAAAATAATCCCTTTGCCTGTTACCAACAGCAAACCAATTTTCACCGGGCAGAGCTTTCTAAATCACATCAATAAGGTAGAAAATCTGAAAGCTGTTCAGCTCATCGCCTCTGGTCACGACCTCAACATGGAAACACTTTTGGGCGAAGTCTCCAAATGCGACCCTGAAATAGTATTCTTTGGCGGTATCATCAACGAGGGCTACGCAAATGATTACGGCTGTGTATTTACTGCCCGCCATGTCATTGAACGAGGCTTGCTTGCTATTCTGTATTATGGTGAAACCCTTCAGGTAAAGGCTGGCAACTGCTGTGGCTGGAAGGCTCTAGGCAAGCATATGACCGTTACAAAATTAGGTACAGAATACACCATAGTAGAAATAGATAATATGCCTGTACGGGATATTTATAAAAAATACCTTGATTTGCAGTGGGACCGTTGTGATTTAGACGATATCATTATCTTCCCTTTCTGTCTGGAACGTCAGAATACCACACTTATGCGTATTCCACGAACCATATTCAATGACGGCAGTGCCAACTATGGTGCAAGCTTTTCCATAGGAGATTCCCTTCGCCTTGCCTATGGCGACCCTGTAACAATCATCAACGAAGCTGTCGCACTTGAAAAAGAAATTTTAAGCTTTCAGCCCGATATGGTCATGGTAACGAGCTGTCTGTCACGAAAAATTCTTTTACAGCAGGACATTGACAAGGAACTCGACCTTTTAAGGCAATCCGTTCCTATCTCCGGTATGTACTCCTTCAATGAATATTTCCGCGTGGACGGCAAAATCCTTTCTACCAATACCCTTCTTACCCTTGTAGGAATGAAGGAAGGCTACACTTCCTCTGAGCAGACTGAAAGTATCACTACTGATGGTGTAAATACCGTACTTCAGACACAAAGCAAAATCATGAGCTCTATGAATTACTTCATTGAAGCAGTTTCTCAGGAGCTTGAAGAAAGCAACGCACAGCTTTATCAAATGGCTACAATGGACAGACTGACCGGTATTCTCAACCACGGTGAAATAGAAAACAAAATGGAAGAATCCCTCTCCTACGCACACCTGACAGAACAGCCACTCTGCCTGATGATGATGGACGTAGATGATTTTAAGCATGTCAATGACGGATTTGGACATAATGCCGGTGATATTATACTGAAGACCTTTGCAGAGACCATTAAGGCTAATGTACGGTGTACAGATTATGTCGGCCGTTGGGGTGGCGATGAATTTATGGTTATTTTCCGCGGTGCCACCAAGGAAGAAGCCCGCAGTATCGCAGACAGAATACGCCAGCAGATTTCTAATATCCACCTTGATGAATATCCTGAGCTTCACATCACGAGCAGTCACGGTATCACTCAGGCTACCAAGGAAGATACTATCACCAGCCTTTTCAACAGAGCCGATAATGCCCTTTACTCTGCTAAGAAGGACTTAGGAAAAAATGCAGTAGCTGTCATATAACAAAACAAAGATAACCTAAAAAATGCCTGCCGAAAATTTCGACAGACATTTTTTATTTTTGTATTAATCTAATGTACCGAAGATACGGTCACCAGCGTCACCCAGACCAGGTACGATATAGCCGTGGTCGTTCAGACGCTCATCGAGAGCAGCTGTAAAGATAGGTACATCAGGATGTTCCTCATTAACCAGCTTGACACCCTCTGGAGCAGCTACCAGACACATGAGAGCAAGGTTCTTAGCACCCTTTTCCTTCAGCATGGTGAGAGCCGCAGAAGCAGAACCGCCAGTTGCCAGCATAGGATCAACAACTAACAGAGTACGCTGATCAAGCTGTCTAGGCATTTTGCAGTAATACTCTACTGGCTTTAAGGTCTCAGGGTCACGATAAAGACCGATATGACCTACCTTAGCAGAAGGGATCAGGTCAAGCACACCATCAAGAAGACCAAGACCAGCACGAAGAATAGGTACAACTACCAGCTTCTTGCCATCAATCTGCTTGCCGATACATGGTGCAACAGGAGTCTCAATCTCGATATCCTTCACAGGAAAACCGCGGGTAACTTCAAAGGTCATGAGCATGGCAATCTCACGCAGAAGCTCACGGAAGCCCTTAGTAGATGTTTCCTTCTGACGCATAATAGTCAGCTTATGCTGAATCAGAGGATGGTCAATCACGTTCACATTTAATTCGGACATATAATTTTCCTCCTAAAAAATATTTATTGATATTATTGTATCATATTTTCAGAGAAAAATAAACAGAAATATTTATGCATAATCAATTAACACTTTTTCAATCACACAATGATGTACTCTATCTGCTTTTGCCTTGTCTTTATCATAGCTTATGCCCACTAGCAATATTTCACCACTATAATTTTCTAATGCTTTCACATACTGCTTTTTCTTAATTTGATTTATGGCTGTTTCTGCTTTGTTATCCCATTTTAGCTCTACTATCATGGCTGGTTTATCAGCATACTGTGGTAATGGTATATATACTAAGTCAGCAAAGCCTTTTCCTGTTGGTAATTCCCGAATCAGGTCATAATAATTTCTTGCTGCATATAACCCCAATGATACTGTATACGATAAAGCATTTTCATCATTGTATTGTAAATGTGATGTTTCTAAATGTGCCTCCTCTATCCCCTCCGCCACTGCTTCTGCATTACCTGCCATTAGTGCGCTAAGCAAATCCTCTGATTTCTTCATTGCATTAGCAATCTTTGACCAATCGCAACTATCTTCAATAGAATTTTTAAACTCACACAGGATTTCACGATTT
>CALZDE010000251.1 GCA_945637225.1 uncultured Selenomonadaceae bacterium | reverse complement strand
ATCATAGCCTTAGTTTTAGGTTTTAATGTTGTTATACAGTAAATGATAATAAATTATGTAGGGGATGGATGATAATGTCTGCACCGACAGCTGATTTGAAGACGAAAATATTTTCTTGTATCTTTAGCCTTGTATTAGGATTGAGTATATGGCTGGGAGCAGGAACGGCTACGGCTCACACTGGTGATAATATACTGCGCATAGGTTACGTGTCAATTTTTACGGGAGATAGTTTAGCCTCGGTGATAGAACGTCATCATTTCATGAGATATATTGATGCTTTAGAAAGCTATGGTACATGGAAGTGTGAATTGCAGGAATATCCAGATGGAAATCAGGCATTAGAAGCTTTTCAAAATAATGAAATAGACATACTTGCTCCAGTGGAACTTTTGAATGGCTCTGATTATGGGCATATTGAGGGTGCCTACTTGATGGACATTCTCGGTTTTTATGCTGTACCTGGACAGAATAGGTTTAAGGCAGATGACCTGAATACCATGCAGAATATCAAGGTAGGTACTTGGAATGGCCGTGCCTTTAATGACTATATAATAAGATTTTTGCAGGTAAATCAGCTGGAATGGCAGGTTGCTGTTTATAATAATAGAGAAGAATGTATCAATGCTTTGCATGATGGTGCTGTTGATGTGGTATTGGACACTACAAGCGGTACGGATAAAAATACTGAGGAATTAGTGCTTCGTTTTGCTTCAATCAATGCAGATGCTGTTTTTAAAAAGGAAAATCCTAAGGCAGCAGCTATCATGGCGATGGTTAGTGCGGAGAAGTTTAAGACATATATAGCACTTTTATCTAAAAACAATTCCAGCATGATTTCTCTCATCAGCAGGGATGTTAATTATTATAATCGCAGGGAACAGGGCTTTATAAAGAGTGCGGCTCCTATTAAGGTGGCTGTTTATCCGAAAAGCAAATTTTCCATGTACAACTGCTATTCAAAGGATGGCAGCGGTATTTATGTAGATGTGCTGAATGCTATTAGTGCAGATTCAGGCTTGAAATTTGAATTCGTAGAGTGTGCGAATGTAGATGCGGCTCATCAGGCTGTGCTTGACGGGAAGGCTGACATTACAATAGATACATATGACAATAAAAAGTTTTCCAATAACTTTGTTCATACAAGACCATTTCTTCTTGATAATTACGTGTTTCTGTGCAAATATGATAATGATTACAGCAAGATTTTTAATGACAGCAATGAGGGACGTATGGGCATTTATGGTGAAGACAGCTCCGTAGTTGATTTCATGAAGTGTCATTTGAATAATAAGGACTTGAAGATATATTTTTTGCTGGGTGACCTGTATAGCGGAATTGAAAGCGGCAAGCTTGATACTGCTCTGGTTCCAATGAAGATGGTACAGTCATATACAGAAGCTGCACGTTATCCTCATGTCATGGTAGCTCCTTTAGATGGTATAGAGATGTCAACTACTTTCTCTATGAGCAAGAATACTCCACAGATCTTAAGCCATGTTTTAAATAAGGCTATTGTTCGTGTGGGAAGATTGCAGATAGAGCAGATTGTGCTGAAGAACACTAAGGATGTATATTCCTTTACCATTTCCGGTCTTTATCAGCGTTATCCGCTTCAGGCAGGCTTAGGTATGGGTTTGGTGCTTCTTCTGATTGCGGTTCAGGTGATGAATCATTCCAAGAGGAAGGAACTCATGCTGAAAAATCAGGAGCTTGAGGACACTATGGCAGACTTAAACAGAGCCAATGCAGAGCTTTCTGATATGAACAATGAATTGAATGCTGTTAATATCGAATTAAAGGAAACTACGGAGTCCCTTGAAAAAGCAAATCAGGAGCTGAAGGCAACTTCTGATTCCTTGAATGAAGCAAACTTTGAGAAAAATAATTATAAATTCGTTTCCGAGACAGATAAGCTTACAGGTGTATTGAATAAGGCCGCAGTAGAAACTGCCTGCCAGCAGCTTATCTATGATAATGTTCCTGGTACTTTGATGATAATTGACCTTGACCACTTTAAGCAGGTTAATGATAAATTGGGTCATCAGGTAGGCGATCAGATACTTACCATGTTTGCAATTAAGCTGAGCAGCTGTCTGAGAAATGCAGATATTGCAGGACGTTTTGGCGGTGATGAATTTATCGTTTACGCTAAGGGCAATACTGATAAGAAAAATATTGAGAAATTAGCACGACGCATTAATGATGTGGCAAGAAGTCTTAATACTGGCAGTGATGAGGTAAAGGTTTCTGCAAGTATAGGTATAGCTATTTTCCCTGACAGTGCAGAGGATTATGATGAACTGTTCAAGGCGGCAGATAAGGGTGTTTATATCGTGAAGGAAGCTGGCAAAGATGGTTTCCATATCTATGAAAAGGGCGTTGATTAATGGTGGTTACTTTATTCCTGACTAGCAGTCCTACAGGACCTCTTGACGGCAGTAGACCGGTTGTTGGTCTTGATAAAATGAATGGATTTGTTGAAAAGCTGAAGGAGCATTGGGTACAAAATGCCAGAGTGCTTATGATTTCAGCGACACCAGACAGTTTTCGGCAAAATGATGAAATGAAAGAATTCTTTCAGAATGCCTTTGCAATAGAGGATTTTTCTATAAGCAGTTTTGACCTTTTGGACAGAAGGACAGAGGAAATAAGCAGGGAGAAGCTTCATCATTATGATGTGATAATTTTAGGGGGCGGTCATGTACCAACCCAAAATGCTTATTTCCACGAACTGGGGCTTAGAGGAAAGCTGAAAGATTATAATGGAATAGTTATAGGAATAAGTGCTGGCACTATGAACTGTGGTGACATGGTTTATGCCGTACCGGAGGAAGCAGGAGAAGCAGTTGACCCTGCATATCAGAGATTTATTATAGGATTAGGTCTTACTGATGTAATGCTCCTGCCACATTATCAGATGGTAAAGAATTACAAGAAGGATGGTCTGAGACTGTATTCTGATATAGTGTTAGTTGATAGCCTATGGAATGGAGGACAGACCTTTATATCACTCTGCGATGGAAGTTATCTTTATCAGAAGGGTGATGAAAGGATTGTCTATGGTGAGGCGTGGATTACCAGTAATGGTGACCACAGACTGCTATGTGATACGGACAGTTTTAAGGTAATTTGATTTTGCGGACAGTATCTGATTTTTAGGTACTGTCTTTTTGTTATGGTTAATAAATTAAAAAAGCAGAGTCGTTTTCAGGCTCTGCTTTAGTGATTTACTATTAAATTTTAGCTATGTGCGTCAAGGAACGGTCCAAAGTCTTGATATGGCATAGGCT
>CALZDE010000250.1 GCA_945637225.1 uncultured Selenomonadaceae bacterium | reverse complement strand
ATGAATAAGGGAAGCTTTACTGGTATTATAGGACTGGAAGCGCAGTACAAGAACTGCACCTACGGTGTAAGCTTCGCATATCAGAAGGAGTCACATCAGGACAGCAAGAAGATTATGGCTGACTTTAAGCTGACCTTCTAAATTACAAACTCTAACTAAAACAGACCGTCAAGAAATTTGGCGGTCTGCTTTTTATGTAACTATCACACTCATTAAGGTGCTGCTATAGCTTTTAGTTCATCTGAGGTATATAAGCCTGAATTTTCGATATCTGCTAAAGTGGTTAAGCCTGCCTTAATCAATTTTTTTACTTCCTCAATTTTTCCTTCAGCCTTGCTCTTGTCAACTATATCATCAATTTTTAATCTCATTACTCTTCCGCCCATGATAGATTCACTTTCTAAATTAAGAATTTGCTATGGCTTTTAGCTCGTCATCCGTATACAGTCCTGAATCTTTGAGTTTGGATAACGTAGTTAGCCCTTTATCTATAAAATTCTTAGCTGAACGAATTTTCTCTTCCATTATGCCTTCAGCCTTGCCTAAAGCCTTATTCTGATCAACTATATCATCAATTTTTAATCTCATTACTCTTCCACCCATGATAGATTCCCCCTCTGCCTTTAATTTTGCATTGTTCTTTGCTAACATGGAAAATACGTTCAACATGATTTCAAAGAGTGCGTGCATATCAAAGCTCTTCAAATCGCTATTTTCCAGCATATCCGACATTTCATTAATAAGCTCGATTACCCTTGCGTTATCCTCTGGAGATTTACCATATTTATCGTATATTTCCTCTAGATTAAACTGATAGAACGGAAGAAGAATATACAATTTTTTCTTTACTATATCATCTAGCGTATAGGTCTTCATCTGAATACAGGTAGGCGTATAAGCGATCCTGTTTTTATTAAGCTCGAATACAATCCGCTTCATAGGTGAAGCCCCTCTAAGCCACAATACTGAGGACTTGGGCAGCTTGATGATAATTTCCTCGTCAGTCTCTATTCTATTGTGCATCCCTATTGCAAGGTCATACTCTGCCATTCGGAGAGACATGGAGCTATCGGTGTTGCTCTGCGACTCAAGATGATACACTGTTGACTTGCCGCTCTTGCTCGTTATCTTGAAATGAGCATCGGTAATAATCTTTTCTCCTCGTGCAAAGTCGAAAAAGAACTCGTTGTGCAGCAATGTCACTTCGGCATCAAGCTCATAATCAGCTTTGAATATCTCGTTTACCAGTGGAACCAGCAGATGAGGACATTTCTCTACTGCCGTCCTCATAGCATTGTCATATACTGATGAATTTTGTTTTTGTATCTCGCCCATCTCATCACTTCCCTACATACAGTATACCATACAGCCTATCAACAGTAAAGAAAAAGCTATATGCAGGCGATATCAGGCCTCATAATAAATAGAAAAATTCCATCATTGTTCACATGTTGTATGGCGGTGGGATTTTTGCATAGAATCAGCATGACACACATCAATACTTATGAAGTTCATGGAGATGATAACTCATTTTCATGGCTTTGACAGTGAAATGACAATCACTGTACCTGGTTTGGCTACAAGCCCTACACTCGGTTAATTTTTGCAGGGGTATTATTTTGGATTTATTAATGTACAAAATGATTAATTTGTGTTAGAATGAAAACATATTAAAGCGTAAAATATATTTGTGGGGATAAATTTTCAATAGATGGGAGTGAGAAATATGGGATTGTATTTTAATCCGGGAAATCATAGCTTTCAGCAGGCTATAAATAGCCCTATATACATAGATAAATCCATGCTGATAGAATATACTAATAGAGTATTAGGTTCGGAAGGAAAATGTATTGCCTTAAGCCATGCCCGCCGTTTTGGAAAATCTCAGGCCGCAGGTATGATAGATGCCTACTATAGCAGGGGGAGTAATTCAAAACATCAGTTTGAAAGTTTAGAACTGGCAACTACACCAGAATGGGACAAATATCTAAATAAATTTAACGTAATACACCTTGATATGTCAACTTTTGCTGGAAATTATAAAGAAAATTTAGTAGAGGTTATCATTTCAGAAATATGTGAGGAGTTTGAAAAAGAATATTCAAATATTGATTGTTCTAAAAAAATAGCTAGTATTATAAATCAAGTTTATGAGATGTCAGGTGCACAGTTTGTCATTATCATCGACGAGTGGGATTGTGTTATTCGCAATCAATCAGACAGGCAGGATTTAGTACACCGCTACATGCAGTTCCTTCACGATATATTCAAAAGCGAGGAATCAAAAAGTTTTTTGGCACTAGGATATATCACTGGTATTCTTCCTATCAAGAAAATTAAAGACGAATCTGCACTCAATAATTTCAGAGAATTTACTATGCTGAACTCTGGCAAAATTGCTAAATTTTATGGTTTTACAGAGGATGAGGTTAGAGGTCTCTGTGAAAAGTATAATATGAATTTTGATTCTGTTCATAAATGGTATAATGGCTATTTGATTAATGGTATGCATATGTACAATCCTAACTCTGTATATCAGTCAATGCTTGATGAAGAATTAAAATCCTATTGGCGAAATACTTCTGCATTTGATACTATAAATACCTTCGTAACACTTAATTTTGATGGCTTGAAAGATGATGTTATCAAGATGCTGGCAGGTGATAAGGTTAAGGTCAATACAGATAAGTTCCAGAATGATTTATCAATAATTAATTCCAGGGATGATGCTCTGACTGCATTAATTCATTTGGGGTATTTGGGGTATGATGCACGTAGAAAGCAGGCATTTATACCTAATTATGAGGTTAAGACAGCCTTTCACTCAGCTTTGGAAACGGGAAAATGGAGCGAGGTGGCACAGGCTATAGGCAACGCGGATGAGCTTCTTTTTGATACCATTGATGGCTATGCTGATTCTGTAGCTGAAAAACTTGATGTTGCTCATGAAGCGTATGTTTCTATTCTTCAATATAATAATGAAAATTCCTTAAGCTGTCTGGTGACAATGGCCTACACTACCGCCCCTGCCTACTACAATATAGAAAGAGAATTTCCAGCAGGAAAAGGCTTTGCTGATATGGTCTTTATCCCTAGAAAGGATACAGTAGATATGCCAGCAATACTTATAGAACTAAAGTACGATAAATCAGCAGACACAGCTATAAAGCAGATAAAGGAAAAACGCTATGCAGGAAAGCTGTCAGGATACGCTGATAAAATCATGCTGGTGGGTGTGAATTACGATAAGACCACGAAAAAGCATGAGTGTGTTATTGAAGAATATTACATGTAATATTCAATGATAAAAAAATACCACCTCACATACCAATT
>CALZDE010000249.1 GCA_945637225.1 uncultured Selenomonadaceae bacterium | reverse complement strand
TGTCATAGGAAGAAAATGCTTGTTGCATTTTCATGATTGAGGGCGTTATAAGCAGCGTTGGGACAGCTGATTGCTAGGAGGATTTCGAGTCAAAAGGGGGTAGAGGTTATGCATGAAATCGGTGTTCGAGAAGTAGTGCAGTTTGCTGGCTTTTCCTTCAATGAAGAAACCCTGATAATGACATGGATTACTATGGCAATTGTTTTACTGATTGCATTCCTGGCTACCAGAAGCCTGAAAATGGTTCCAACTGGTACTCAGAACATGGTAGAAATGATTATTGTCTGGCTGCAGGAGCAGGTACACGAGAATTTAGGTAAAAAGGGCGAGTTCCTGGCACCTTTGATCGTTACCCTGTTTTTATTCCTGCTGGTTTCCAACTGGATAGGTCTGGTGCCTACTATGGCATCACCAACAAACGACCTGAACACCACATTGGGATTGGCACTTTTTGTCGTAATAATGGTACATGTGCTGGGCTTGTACATGAAGGGAATGCACTATATCGGTCATTTCTTTAAGCCTGTTGCACCTTTCGTTATCATTAATATGATTGAGGAAGTGGCAAAGCCAATAACCCTGTCCTTCCGTCTTTTCGGTAACATTCTTGCAGGTGAGATTCTCATCATCATTCTGCTGAGACTGATGCCAATCTGGATGCCATTCCCATCTGTAGGCTGGCTTGCATTCAGTATCTTTGTAGGCGGAGTTCAGGCATTCATTTTCACCATGCTGTCCATGGCATATCTTGCCAATGCAGTTAAGGAAGATGAAGCAGAGTAAGCGCATAGCGCAGTTCTTGAATTATTAAACTTTCGAGGAGGATTTTCTAATGGAAAACGCAATTATGGTAGCAGGTGCACTGATTGGTGCAGGTATTATCATGGGTCTGGCAGCTATCGGCGCTGGCTTAGGCGACGGTCTGGTTACCAGCAAGTTCATCGAGGGTCTGGCACGTCAGCCAGAGGCTAAGAATGTAATGTTCACCAACACCCTGATTTCCGTAGGTCTGATCGAGTCCATGGCCATCATTGGTACCGTAGTAGCCCTGATCATGCTCTATGCTAACCCACTGATTAAGTAATTTTTCTTTAATCTTACTAGGTTAGACTAGAATAAAGGGGGCAAATTAAGTGATAGATATAAACGCAACACTGGTTGCGCAGATGCTTAACTTCCTGATTCTGGTAGTGCTTCTCCGTGCTGTAGCATATAAGCCAATCTGCAAGATGCTGCAGGAACGTACCGAAAAGATTCAGTCTGATATCAAGAAGGCTGAGGAGGCAGCAGCTGCTGCTGAAACCGCTAAGGCTGAAAATCAGGCTAAGCTGGCACAGGCACATAAGGATGCCCAGGCTATTATGGCTAAGGCTGAAAAAGCTGCTCAGGCTGAGCGTGATGCCAAGGTACAGGCAACTCAGAAGGAAATTGATCAGATGAAGGCAAGTGCCGAGCAGGCTCTCCAGCAGGAACGTGCCCGTGCAGTTGAGCAGTTGAAGGGTGAGATGATTACCCTGTCCATGGCTGCTGCTAGCAAGATTATTGCTAAGAATATGGACGCTGCTGAGAACGAGGCACTTATCAGCGAGTTTATTGACCAGCTAGATAAGGACAAGATTGGTGATTTGTCATGCTAAATTTACAGCTTGCCCGTAAGTACGGGATGGCAATTTTTGAAATTGCTCAGGAAGAAAATAAGCTGGAAGCATACGGCCAGGAGCTGGCAGAAATCAGCCAGAATATGTTCTCATCACCAGAGGTAGTAGCATTCTTTGCTAATCCACAGGTTCAGCCTGAGGAAAAGAAGGCTGTTTTGCAGAAGATTTTCGCTAAGGAAAAGATTTCCGCAAACATTATGAACTTCATGCTGCTTTTGGTAGATAAGCGCCGTTTTGTGCTTCTGGAAGCAATTAATGATGTATATCAGGAGCTGGCTAACAAGGCTCAGGGTATCATTATTGCAGACGTTACCACCGCCTTTGACCTGAAGCCTGCCCTGGCTGTAAAGCTGGGTAACAAGCTGACTGCCGTAAGTGGTCGTAAGGTCAAGCTGCGGACTCATCTGAATAAGGACATTATCGGCGGTATCATCGTCAAGATTGGCGATAACCGTATTGATGGCAGCGTAACCGGAAGACTGCAGTCCTTAAAGGCTGAGCTGATAGCAAAAACACATTAAAATTGGGGTGACAGCTAAGTATGAAAATGAATCCGGAAGAAATAACAGCTATCATCAAAGATCAGATCAAGAATTACAAGACTGATTTGAATGTTGATGAAGTAGGCACTGTTATCGAAATCGGTGATGGTATCGCCCATATCCATGGTCTGAATAAGGCTATGGCAGGCGAGCTGCTGGATTTCGGTAATGATATATATGGTCTGGTACTGAACTTAGAGCAGGACAATGTTGGTGCGGTTATCCTGGGTGGCGAGACTGCCATTAAGGAAGGCGACGAAGTAAAGCGCACCGGTACCATCATGCAGGTTCCTGTAGGTGAGGCTATGGTAGGCCGCGTAGTTGATGCTCTGGGCCGTCCAATTGATGGCAAGGGTCCTATCGCTACTACTGAGACTCGTCCTGTTGAGTACAATGCTCCTGGTATCGCTGATAGAAAGTCAGTACATGAGCCTCTCCAGACCGGTTTAAAGGCTATTGATGCCCTGGTACCTATCGGCCGTGGCCAGCGTGAGCTGATCATCGGTGACCGTGGTACTGGTAAGACCGCTATTGCAGTAGATACCATTCTGAACCAGAAGGGCCAGAACTGTATCTGCGTTTACGTTGCTATCGGTCAGAAGGCTTCTACCGTTGCTCGTGTAGTTAAGACCTTAGAAGATGGCGGCGCTATGGAATACACCATCGTTGTTGCTGCTACTGCTGCTGAGAGTGCTCCTCTCCAGTATTTGGCTCCATACGCAGGTGTTGCTATGGCTGAGTACTTCATGTACAGCAAGCGTCATGCTCTGTGCGTATATGATGACCTTACCAAGCATGCTGCTGCATATCGTGCAATGTCCCTGCTGCTCCGTCGTCCACCAGGACGTGAGGCATACCCAGGTGATGTATTCTACTTACATTCCCGTCTTTTAGAGCGTGCAGCTAAGCTGTCTGACGAGCTGGGTGCTGGTTCCATTACCGCACTGCCAGTTATCGAGACTCTGGCTGGTGACGTTTCTGCATACATTCCTACCAACGTAATCTCCATTACTGATGGTCAGATTATGCTGGAGACCGATGCATTCTATTCAGGTATCCGTCCTGCTATCAGCGTAGGTCTGTCCGTATCCCGTGTAGGTGGTTCCGCTCAGATTAAGGCTATGAAGCAGGTTGCTGGTACCATGCGTCT
>CALZDE010000248.1 GCA_945637225.1 uncultured Selenomonadaceae bacterium | reverse complement strand
GTACCGAATACACCAGCCAAAACGCTGATTAATTCCTTCTGCATATTGCGCGCCCAGAAGCCAGCCACCAGAGAACCAATAGCCGCCATAGGGTCAGAGCCGGCTAGTGCAGCAGATAAATCAGTAGCCGCCCACATATTAGCACGGCGAATGGTAGTAGATACATCCTTCTTAGAAGTGATTTTCTTGGCAGTAAGAGAAGCACCTTCAACGACATTCTCTGCATCACCAGTCAAATCCTCAAAGAATGGCATATTGTGAATTGGCGCAGCCTCGGAGGCTAAGCGGTCAAACTCTGCATTATTGGTGATAATGCCACTCTGGAACAATGCAGAAAGCTCCATAGTCTTATTAATTACATACGGATTGAAAAGCTCAGGTACAATTACATCAGCTAAAGTAGTAGCCATTTTTATTCATTCCTTCCTAAATTGTTATTCCAGCAGCAGAAGCCATAGCTCTTGCCTGTTCTGGATTTTCCTTAAATAACTTACCCTGTTCT
Source organism: uncultured Selenomonadaceae bacterium (assembly GCA_945637225.1). GTDB lineage: Bacteria > Bacillota > Negativicutes > Selenomonadales > Selenomonadaceae > CAMCDL01. The sequence continues at coordinate 2,883 of CALZDE010000248.1, read as the reverse complement.
GTCAGATTAAAGGTATCTTTGGCGAATGGATTCTTCTGCGGATTGTTGCCGTTGTTTGGATTATAGCCACCGCCCCCATTAGCAGGCTTAAACAGAAAAGCCTTATCCTTCTGCAATACATCCAGCTGTTCCTTTAATCCTGTTAGTGAACCATCATCAGCCATAATCAGCTTAGAACGGTCAATCAGTGTAGCTACCAGCCCACTATCATGAGCGTTAGTAATAGCTGCCTTTATCGCAGAATCAAGACGGATCTCCTTGACCTGCTTCTCAAAATCTGCCTTAGCCTGCTTATTAGCTTCCTGCAATCCTGCAATCTGCTTTTTAAGGTCGGCATTGTCACCAGCAGACTTTTCCAGCTCTTTAAGCTGAGAGTCACGAGCCTTCAACTGCTCATCCAGTTTCTTCTTTGCTTCGACTTCCTCGGCCAGTCTGGAACGTGGCACATAACCTTTCATTTCCTCGGTATAGGCTTCAATTGCCTTAGCAGCATGTTCTTCACTGATACCAATTTTAATTAAATCTTCCTTTGTCATAACAGAACACTCCTTTTTCAAAACATTTGTTATCGCTGTTCAGTCAGCGGATATTGTCTTTTGCGATGTCGCTCACAAAATACCAAAAAAGCGAATATAAAAATACACCTAAATCCGATTATTCATCATCATTAGATGTATCATTGTCTGAAAAATTATAATCTGCTTCTTGCGACTGTTCTTTTTTATAAGCTCCATTTCGCTATCTGCATTTTCCACAAATGGATGATTCTGCAATATTGTCATATGAGATATAATCCCCATAGACTTAGAACACATATCTGCAAGCTCGCTATTATTCTTGATAGCATTTCTTGTCCATATCTGCTTTATTTCCTTAACTTCAATGTTGTTAAATCTGCAAATAGCCCTCACCAGCTCACCAAGGCCAACGCGGAACTCAGTTTCAAGAATACCGGCTTTTAATTCCAGCAGACTATACAAAAATTTTAATGCCTCACCGCTGGTACTATCCAATCCCTGTTGCTCTGGGTCTATACCCTGCCCCATAGAAAAGATAGACTTACGTAAAAGTTCCAGCAGTTTAGATCGTGCTTCCATCGGTATATCAATATTTAATGTCGATACGCCGCTCCTATCACCATCACCTAAATTTTCAATCTGAATGCTCTTGTAGGTTTTTAAATCCTGCATGAACTGCTTCAGGTCCTGACCGCCATAATTAGTCAGTACAAAGATTATCTGCTGCACATCTTCCAAATCATCAACAAAACCGCTGAATGTCTTATCATAAGAGTCAATCAGAGATTTTATTTTTGTTAAATCACTGGTATATGTGCTATTGTTCGGAAATGGTATAAACGGGATTGCTCCCATTTCATGCTTATAGACATTTGACGGTGCAACCATGCCAGCTATCTCTATTGAGTAGCGGTTAAAAGCTTCAAAGATTTCACCTCTGCGCCTATATACAGCACACTCTTTCTCATTCCATACCTCATAGATAACCCATTCACTGCCAGTATCATCAACATCTGTATAAGTTCTTAGGATGCCTGTCAGCTTACGCTCCAAAAGGTTGGTATATACTGGATAAATCTGTGCACTGGGTACAACCGCATAATTAAAGCCCTGCTCATTGTGCCAGTAGTGAAGCCAGCCAACACCGGCATTTGCAGCTTCAACACACAAATCTTTTATTTTCTTTTCATAGCTATCACCCAGAGTATTAGCAATTATCTTATTATGCTCAGGAGAACCAACGTCAAAAAGGGGCGGGTCTGTAAAAAGGTAACTAGCCTTCTGGTCTACAAGTAGCGGATAAAAGTTAAACGCTATTTTATTATCAGCCAAACGCATAGGCTCCTGCTCAACGTCTTTTGCCTTGCGGTGCATTATATCGTTATCGCCTAAATAGTAACGCTTTGCAACCTCTGCACGATTTACAAAACTAGCATGATAACCCTCATACTTAGTCACCATATTTTTTATTGCTTCAAGCTCCATTTATTTCATCACCTTCATTCCGCTCGTTTTCATTGTTGACTCCATAGCATACCTTACGGCATCAATACTATGGTTATTCTTGTCAGGATAAGCAGAAATAAACTTCCCCTGCCTGTCCTGCTCATACTCATATTTTGCAAATTCAAGATATGTATTAGGGCAACGTCTTTTGTCAATATAGATTTTTGCTCTTTCTTGCAACCAGCGAATACCATATTCCACAGAATCCTTGCCTTTTTTAGCAGGATAAACCTTTAGATTATAGTCGTTTCTCAGTTCAGCTATTGATTTAGGTTCTGCTGAATCAGCGGTTGTCCTGTTTGCACCAGACTCTTTAATAAATACAGCCAACTTCCTGTTACTCATTTTCGGACCATATACCTCCGCAAAAATATATAGAATTTCCTTTTTGCTATCATAGTGCATACTGATGAAGGCAGCAGGGTCTACCGCAAAGCCAAAATCAAGACCATAATACAATTTGTCAAAGCTGGCAATAAACTCATCACTCATAACCATGTCTTCAACATTTTCAAAGACCGCCCCACCTGTGCCTGTGATTTCTCCCAGAAAAGCATGTCTGTATGCAGTTTCATTTTTAGATTTAAGGAGTTCAGCTTCCAAAAAGAACGCTTCACCTAGCCACTCTTTAGGTACCGACCTATAATCAGAATGATGTACCAATCTGTTAGGTACATCCAGCAAGGCAGAATCATTTACCCAGTTATCTATGCTAGGGGGCGGATTATAACTGTAAAAGTACCAATATTTTTCACCGCCACGCATGAGAGAAAGATTTACTGTACGTATTTCATCCTCGCCGTGGACCTGGTTCAATTCTTCAAACCACGCTATTCCGATGTAGCCGAAATCCGTTTTT
>CALZDE010000247.1 GCA_945637225.1 uncultured Selenomonadaceae bacterium | reverse complement strand
AGACTTTTGCCAAATCTTTTTGAAGCAAATCTTTATCCTCTCTCAAATCACGTATGCGATTCTTTATCATATTAATCACCCGTAGATTATTATACTTTAAACCGTTTTGGTATATTGCAACATAAAACGATTTGGTATATAATGGATGATGTTTAATAAAAATGTTTTTAAATATGAGAGGTGGGATAAAATTTAGAAGGATTCAATTATAAGGAGTGTGATTTTTAGGGCAGAGTATTAAGTTCTTAAGTAAATATATATAGGGAGATAAATTTCTAGTATTAACAGAAAGGATGTATTTTATGAAAAAATTATTTACCTTATTGTGCATGGCACTAGCATTTATTGTAACAGCACCATCTTATGCAGAGGCTCAGAAGATTGCAATTGTACCATATCTTGACACTACAGAAGAAAATAAGGATTATCTGCCAGATCTTATGAAGATATATTATGATGATGCAATGGTTAATTTAGGCTTAGATGTTGTTGGACAGGATGATGTGAAAAATGCATTGGATCAAGCTGGGTATGATGTAAGCAATCAGATTGTGGCAGATAAAGATATCTTATCTGAGGTTGCAGAAAAGACTGGTGCAGATTATGTAGTTGCTGTGGAATTAAGTGCTCTTAAAGCAACTACCCATTTATCATTTTTCCAAAAGAAAATTAGTGTATCTGCAAAGTTAAGATATAATTTCTATATAACACAGACTGGAAAGATGATGGGATTTCAGGTAACAGGTGCGGACGATAACAAAGCTGTTTTTGGCGATGTAGGCACTAAAACACCGATTAATAATGCTTTAAAGCAGGCAACAGAAAAAGCAGATGAAAAAATAAAAGGATATATTACATCTGGTACGGATGTAATAATTGAACAGTAATAGTTTAAGCAAAGGAATATATTATGAATTGCACAAAATCAAAATATATCACTATAATTTCAACTGTAGCAATCTTGTTTTACAATTCCGTATTAGTTATGGCACAGGATAATAAAATTGTAGAAGATAATCATAAACCAGTAGCTGTCAGTGTTATAGATGGTGAATTATATATGCCGAAAGGAACTGTCATTGCTGCCGAGCTGTGTGATGATATATCATCAAAATTTTGCAAAACCAATGATGTAATTTATCTTAAGCTATTGCAGAACATAGTTATAAATGGCAAAATTGTTGCTACAAAAGGAGCAAATGTAATAGGTCATATACAAGAGGCTAAAAATGCAAGTGGTTTTGGTAATTCAGGTAAGATTTCAATAGAGGTAGATTATTTGGAAACAGATAATCATGTAAAAATCCCGTTACAATACTCGGAAAAACATACTCGAGGCAGTCAAGATGACGCTATTGGCATAGCAATTGGAAATTTTATAATAGGTGGACTATTTGTTAAAGGCAATGATATAAAAATTCCAATGAAAACTGTGATAAAAGCTGTGGTTTTAGCTGATTGTGGTCTAGGTATAAAAAAGTAAAATTCAAAGGGCTTAGTTAGTATTATGCTAGCTAAGCCTTTTTTTTACAAAAGAAGCGTCCTGCTTACCTGCTGAACGCTTTGTATGATTATGGAAGATTGTGTTTGAATCAAGATAAAAGCCATTTTAGTACGTTTAACTTGCGTATACCATTGTAATCTGCTTCAGGGGCAATTTCGTCTAATGTAAGAAGATATTTTGGATATTGGTCTTTTATTGATTGGAGCGGAGCTAATTCTCTATTGAGAGTATTCGGGTCTAAGGTTGTTTCAGATACCTGATAATATTCAGTGCCATTCTTATTTTCAACGACAAAATCAATTTCGCCATTAGAAAGTTCACCAACATACACCTTATAACCACGGCGAATAAGTTCTAGATATACGATATTTTCTAACATATGACCTGTATCTGTCCCTTTATTGCCAGTTAAAAGATATCTTAGGGCGACATCTGCGATATAGTATTTTGAATTAATTTTTAGAAGTTCTTTGCCCTTTATATTGTATCTGTTAGCTTGATAAATTAAAAGACTGTCCTGCAACCCCTGCAGGTAGCGTTCTACTGTTTTAGGGTCTACTTTTCTGCCAGCACTTGTCATGGTGTTGGCTATTTTTCTTGGTGAAAGCAGACTGCCTACGTTAGCAAACAGGTATTTAGTGATACTTTCCAATATTTTTACATCATTGACACGCAGACGAGTCATAACATCCTTTACAAGAATAGTGTTGTATATTCCTTGCAAATACTCATTTATGCTTTCAGGCCTATCCATAATATTTATGACAAAAGGAAAGGAACTGTTGTTGATGTAAAGATTATATTTTTCTGCTAGAGTCAGTTTATTAATAGTGTTTTTGCTTTCTAAAATTTCTAATCCGTAAACATATTCTTTGAAGGACAATGGCAGCATATTAAGCTCCACATAGCGACCTGTTAATAAAGTAGCTAACTCTCCAGACATAAAATAGGCGTTAGAACCTGTGATGTAAATATCAAGATTATCTTTTAGGAAAAGACTGTTGACTACGCGCTCAAATTTATCTACGTGCTGTATCTCATCAAGAAATATGTAGTGCATTTTATCTGAGGTCGTCTTGTCAAGTATATATTGGTGCAGAGCTTTATAGTCTAAGAGATTATCAAAGTCGATGGATTCAAAATTAATATCTATAATCTGTTCCTTGCTGATGGCATTTGCTAAAAGGTATTGTTTAAAAAGAGTAAAGAGAGTAGATTTTCCACAGCGGCGTACACCTGTGATAACTTTTATTATTTTCAAATCACGATTTCGTATAAGAAAATCTAAGTAATTATTACGAGGAATTAAATCCCAATTCATGTAAATACCTCCTTCTAAAAAGAGTATACTCCATTTTAATTCAAAATTCAAGGAAAATATGGAATTAAATCCGTTTTTGTAAAGATAGCCTTCTTTTTGTAAAAATGATATTATTTGTGGCTAAGATGATTTTTTTGTGGTATAATTAATAAAAGGATAATTATACAAAGTAAGTTGTGAAAGGTGGTCAAGGTAACATGCTTTTATACTTGCCATTTATAAAATGCAAATTGAATAAATATTTGTCACAAAAGGGACAGGGCATGGTGGAATATGCTCTTGTACTGGTGTTTGTGGTTGCAATAGCTACCTTGGCTTATTCGGGTGAGACCAGGCAGGCTGTTATGAATGCTATGGGGAAGGTAGTGAATGATGTATCAGCGTACCTTTCCGGCGGTGGTGCCAGTGATGGCGGTGGAAGTGCATAAATTTGGCAGGCATTACTGAGGTAGTGCCTTTTTACTTGCGCAAAACAGCTTTTTTTGTTATGATAAGTGTTGTATTATTTTATTAACGACTAAGAGATGTCCCCCACTTCTATAAGTGGCGGGTACCTTATTCTATA
>CALZDE010000246.1 GCA_945637225.1 uncultured Selenomonadaceae bacterium | reverse complement strand
TATAACAGAATGAATATATTCCTCAGCCTGCTCTACCTCAAATAACAGTTCCATCGCACTCATACGGGTAGAACCATGCCCTAAAATAATAATCTGTTCCGCACCGTCAGATGTGGCTACGCGTACACGATGTTTATGGGATAAATCATAGGAAGCCTTCTCAATATACATATCGGCAGTTTCCTTTTCCTTCGTATACACTACATGTATTTTTCCACGTTCCTCTACGGAGCGTCTTCCGCCCTTTACCTTATAAGCGTCAAAAACGACAATTAACCTACAGCCACACACGCCCTGATAATTTTCCAGACGGTTTAAAAGAACTTCCCTTGCGGCATCAAGATTTTCACGTGCCAAGGCTGATGTATCTTCCCACGAAAAAATAATATTATATCCATCTACCAAAAGATAATCATCCGCATTTACCCAGTTGCAATTTAGGGTATCCTCAATACGCTTTATCTTTTTTGATGAATCAAATGCTTCCAAGCCACGATTTCGTATAGGTCCGTAGGTACGCTCAAAAATTGCCCTCAGCTCATCATCGTCAATACTATTCGCTGAAGAAACAGTTCTTGAACTAGCTTTCTGAATGTTCGTATTCTCCTTTGGCTTCTCCTCTGCATACACCCTAGGCAAACTGCTCTGCATATGTGCATGCTCCTTGACCTCATACCAAGGCACAATAACGCCTGCACCATGAGAACAGAATACAGAATCAGGACTGTTATACGTATCATTCTCCGGCTCATAACCAACAGCGTCAATAATAGCCTGTGCTTCCTTGCAAGGCGCATATCCTCCCGGCTGACAAAAGAGCCTGCCCTGACCGCGTGTGTAAATCGCAACCTCAGCACCATAACTGCGCATTTTAGAAACTGGTGCTACGCCTGTAAGAATCACTGTTTCGCCATTTGTCTCGTAAGGCTCAAAACTGCCCTCCATCAGCTGAATATCATTCATAGCACGCCCAAGATTAGGCATTGGCAATTCAAGACGGAATTGGTACTGCGGTTCAAGTAAAACGCTTTTTACCTGCATTAAACCGTTGCGGATAGCACGATAGGTTGCTTCGCGGAAATCACCGCCCTCAGTGTGCTTGATATGTGCCCTGCCTGTCAGAATTGTTATGCAGACATCTGTAAGAGGTGCTCCTATTGCCGTACCACGATGAAGCTTTTCACCGATATGAGTCATAATCAGCCTCTGCCAGTTGACCGCAAGAGTACTCGTATCACAGAGCGAGCGTATAGTAATGCCACTGCCCCTTTCTCCCGGCTCCAAAAGCAAGTGAACCTCAGCATAATGTCTTAATGGTTCAAAATGCCCTATGCCAATAACAGGAGACTCGATCGTTTCCTTATAGACAATATTTCCTGTGTCAAAGGCAACCTTCACGCCAAAGCGGTCAAGGATAATGCGTTCCAAAACCTCAAGCTGAATTTCGCCCATGACCTGAAGCTGAATTTCATTAATATTTTCATTCCATTCCACCCGAAGCTGTGGGTCCTCATCTTCTAATTCCCTTAAACGGGTCAGCATGGTATGAGTGTCTGTTCCCTCAGGCAAAATCAGCCTATAATTAAGAACAGGCTCCAAAACAGGAGAAATTTCCTTTGCATTTAACCCCAAGCCATCGCCCGGACGAACTGAAGAAAGACCTGTTACCGCTCCTACCTGCCCCGGAAGAAGCTGTTCCACCTGCTGAAATTTCGCTCCATTGTAAATCCTTATAGCATTAACTTTTTCTTCGCCCTGTCTGGTTTTAATGGTCTCACGAACTTTAAGTACACCGCCAGTCACCTTCACATAAGTCATTCTCGCCTTATTTTCGTCACGTGATACCTTAAACGCCCTTGCACTGAAAGCATTCGCTGGCTTAGGCTGAACAGTATAATTTGAAAGTCCCTGCAACAAATCTTCAATTCCTTCAAGATGAAGTGCAGCACCAAAATATATCGGAAATACCTTACGGTCATTAATAAGACCAGCTATATCATTATTAGTTATTTTTTCACCACCGAGATATTTTTCAAGCACAAATTCATCTGTTTCCGCTAATTTTTCCTGAAAAACATCTGCACTACTATTGCTGAAATCAATACATCCAGAGGACAATTCCTTATTTAAAGAAAAAATTAACTTTTCCCTGTCAGCCCCCGGCAAATCCATTTTATTGATAAAAATAAAAGTCGGAACTTTATACCGTTCAAGAAGACGCCAAAGAGTACGGGTATGAGACTGCACGCCATCAGTACCTGAAATCAGCAGAACAGCATAATCAAGTACAGACAAGGTGCGCTCTGTCTCAGCAGAAAAATCTACATGCCCCGGAGTATCAAGCAATGTAAAATTAGCATCGGGCAAAGAAAAAATCGCCTGCTTTGAAAAAATAGTAATGCCTCTTTCCCTCTCTAATGAAAAGGTATCAAGAAAAGCATTCTGATGATCCACTCTGCCAAGCTTGCGCAAAGTACCGGATTTATATAAAATTGCCTCGGAAAGTGTCGTCTTGCCTGCATCCACGTGAGCAAGAATACCTATAACAAGTTGCTTCATTATGTGTCACCCACAAAATATATATGAAATCAGCCTAGCCAGAATTATTCCAGCTGAGCTGCCTATCTGAAAGATTCTGCCTAAAATCACATCGCAAATCTAAACACTGGTATTGTAACCAAATCATCCTCCATTGCCATCTTAGCATTTCTCACATCAATATCATTTTGAATTTCCAAAAAATATCTATCTGATAATGAGAAATATTTTGCTAATCTCAGAGAAGTATCTACGGTAATTTTTCTTTTATTGGCAAGAATCTCTTGTATTCTGGATATTGGCACGTGTATATCCTTTGCCAAACGATAAGCAGTTATCCCCGCTGGTTCCATAAATTCTTCATATAAAATTTCCCCTACTGTTGGTGTTGGGATAATATTATCTTTCATATTATCACCCCTTTCTATCTAATGATAATCAGTAATTTCAACATTATAAAAATCGCAACTGTCCTCCCTAAAACATATACGAAACTGGTCATTGATACGAATACTGTACTGACCTTCCCTGTCTCCACTCAATTTTTCTAAACGATTATTGGGTGGAATACGTAAATCATTAATATTTTTAGCATTGTCTATCATAATTAGTTTTCGTAACGCGATACGTTGTATGTTATTTGGTAATTTTGATGAAAATTCCTGATTATATATTTTCTCTGTTTCTTTATCCCTAAATGTTTTTATCATGATAACATCATTATACACGCAAAGCAGGTATATGTCAATATTTCCTATACCTCATACAAAAATAGCCTAACCAGTCACTAAAACCAGCTAGGCTATTATTATTTAAAGATAAATTTTACACGTTAATCTCAGCTGTCATGCCCAGCTCTT
>CALZDE010000245.1 GCA_945637225.1 uncultured Selenomonadaceae bacterium | reverse complement strand
GACGAAGCTGTAAGTGAATATCTGCAGTATCCGCAATATCAATATGACGAGGGTCAACTACAATCAGTCTTGTACCACGCTGAATAGCCCCACGAAGCTGCATGCCGATAACAGGATGTGCTTCCTCTGGGTTAGAGCCTACCAGCATAATTACTTCTGCGTCCTTGGTAATATCCTCAATGGTATTTGTCATAGCACCAGAACCAAGAGTACGAGCAAGGCCTGCTACTGTAGGAGCATGGCAGACGCGGGCACAATTATCCGTATTATTAGTACCAAAAGCACAGCGCACCATCTTCTGAAGCATGTAGATATCTTCATTAGCAGAACGTGAGCAGGCAAAACCAGCCAGTGAATCAGGGCCATATGTATTTTTTATATCATTAAGCTTTGATGCAATAAGGTCTAACGCTTCTTCCCAGCTTGCCTTGCGGAAGGTACCGGTTGCCCTGTCCTTGATAAGAGGATCCGTCAATCTGTCAGGAGAACCGATGAATTTATATGAGCCGAAACGTCCCTTTACACAGAGACGCTTGTGGTTAGAAGGACCATCTGCACCTTCTACACCCACGATTTTGCCATTCTTCACAATAAAGTCAAACTGACAGCCTGTCGCACAGTGAGGACAGGTAGTACGAACCTTTTTAACCTCCCATGAACGGTACTGCTTAGCATTTTTCTTTGTCAGCGCACCGACAGGACAAGCCTCTGCACAGTTACCACAGGATTCACAGCTTGATTCACGCCAGTCCTCGCCAAAAGGAGTATTGATAACAGTAAATACGCCTACCTTGCTAAGCTCAATTGCCTTGCGTCCGCTCACCTTGGCACAGGTATTGACACAGCGCTGACAGCGTATGCAAAGATTAGGATGATACTCCAAAAATGGGTGACTTGTCAGAGCAGGAGCCTCGATTTTCGCACGAGAACCCTTGAAATGAGTTTCATTAATTTCATATTCATAGAAGAGACGCTGTAACTCACAGACACCACTTGATGGACAGGAGAAGCATTCCAGCTTATGATTGGAAAGCAGTAATTCCAGTTGCATCTTACGAGCCTCTATTACTCTTTCCGACATGGTATTTACCACCATACCATCACGCTGTACATGAGTCTTGCAGGCTGTCTTTAACTTATCCACACCCTCTATTTCTACTACACAAAGACGGCATGATTCCACTTCACTTATACCTTCCAAATAGCAAAGAGTAGGAATATTAATACCATTTTCTCTAGCTACCTGCAGAACAGTCTGATCCTCTCTGGCCTGAAACATCTTACCATCAATGGTAATTGTATGCATCTTCACGTTTTTTTCCATGCCGCTCATAATGTCAACTCCTAAATAAAAATTCTTAATAATTTTAAAATTTTAGTGGAAACTATTGCAATTTTATTATATAATAATAAATGATATTATGCAAGATATAAATCTATCAAGTTTTAATTACTAAAAAAATATTTTAGTTACATTCACATTATGTATTGAAGGAGAGATTTTTCATGGCTAAGCTATACCTTGCCAATCCAAAGAGTACAGATGCTAAAATTGGCAACTTTCTCGGCAAATTTTCCAATAAGGTACGGGTCTATCCACCTGGCACCTGTCCCATTACTGTACAGCTTTCCCTGATGTCTGCCTCCAAGAATCAGACCTGTGGCAAGTGTGTACCATGTCGTGATGGTCTGCCACAGCTCCACAATATGCTCCACCTCATTCTTGATGGCGAAGCTACTATGGATACACTGAATCACATGAAGAAAATGGCTGAAATCATTCGTGATACCGCTGACTGTGCTATTGGCTATCAGACTGCTATTGAGCTATTGCATTCTATGGAAGAATTTGCAGACGAATACAAGAGTCATGTCATAAATCATAAATGCGCAGAAAAGAGAGTACAGAAGGTACCTTGTATCAGCCTGTGCCCTGCTCATGTAGACATTCCTGGCTATATCGCTCTGGTAGGTGAAGAAGATTATGCCGGTGCAATAAATCTCATTCGCAAGGATAATCCTCTGCCTACTGCCTGTGCCATGATCTGTGAGCACCCATGCGAGGAAAGATGCCGCAGAAGTCTCATTGACGATGTGGTAAATATCCGCGGTATGAAAAAATATGCCGTTGACCAGATTCCTGCTGATAAGGTAAAGGTTCCAAAAGCTTCCGTTCCTACCGGTAAAAAAGTCGCTATTATAGGCGGTGGCCCTGCTGGTCTTACTGCCGCTTACTTCTTAGGTCAGATGGGACATAAGGTAGTTATTTTTGAGCGTCATAAGAAATTGGGCGGTATGCTCCGCTACGGTATTCCAAATTACCGCTTCCCAAAGAACAGATTAGATGAAGACATCAACGCAATTTTATCCGCTGGCGATATTGAGGTACGCTATGAAACCATGGTCGGCAATGGCGAAAACGAAATTCCTGTAAATACTGTTCGCAAGGAATATGATGCCATGTTTGTAGCTATCGGTGCCCAGAAAGGAAAAACCTTGCGCCTTGATGGTATCGAAGGAACTAAAAATATAGAGTCTGCCGTAGAAATGCTGGATAAAATTGGCAATGGTCAGATTCCTGATTATACCGGCAAGACCGTCGTTGTCATCGGTGGCGGTAATGTTGCTATGGACGCGGCAAGAAGTGCTATGCGCTGTGGTGCAAAGGATGTACGTATCGTATACCGTCGCCGTCAGAATGATATGACCGCCCTTGAAAGTGAAATTGAATCAGCTATCATGGAAGGCATTGAAATCATTACTCTTATGGCACCAAAGGCAATCAAGAGTGACGAAAACGGCAACTGTATCGCACTTACCGCTCAGCCACAGATGATTGGCCCATACGACAGAAATGGCCGTCCTAGCCCAGTCAATGCCGCAAGCAAACAACCTCTTGATATTCCATGTGATGTAATCCTTATTGCCGTAGGTCAGGATATTGTCAGCGGACCTTTCGAGGACATTGGCATGCAGGCAAACCGCGGTGTATTTGCCGCTGGCTTAGATACTGAAGCAAAGGGAATGCCTGGCGTATTTGCAGGCGGTGACTGTGCAACTGGTCCATCTACTGCAATCCGTGCTATCGCCGCTGGCAAGGTAGCCGCTCACAACATAGATGAATATTTAGGCTATCATCATAAGCTGACCTGTGAAGCATGTGCACCTCACCCAAAAGACAACAACCGCACTCCAACAGGCAGAACCAACATCACTGAAAGACCTGCCTACATCAGAAAGCATGATTTCCTCCATGTAGAAAATGAACTTACCCATGAAGAAGCTATGCAGGAAGCCAGAAGATGCTTACGCTGTGACCACTTCGGCTGTGGCGTACTGCTAGATGGCAGAGACATTTAAATAATTAAGCACAAAAACAAGGCTGATACATCATACAAGGTGTACCAGCCTTTTATAACGCCCTCAATCATGAAAATGCAACAAGCATTTTCTTCCTATGACAG
>CALZDE010000244.1 GCA_945637225.1 uncultured Selenomonadaceae bacterium | reverse complement strand
TTGCAAGCATTGGCTTGGGGCGATGAGCAAGCGGCTTAAAAGCTGTAAACTGTTGAAAGGTGACATATGTCTACTAAAAACAATATCACAGGAAGGCTATTACTACTGCACCAATCAAAAGAGTAATACCAAATCCCTTCAGTACGTTACTAAGAGTATGTAATTTTTCCCTGCCAGTCCTGTCCAGCCAGACATGAATATAAAATACCATAAAGCCGAACATAAACAGAGCCATAGGAATATCCCACGAAATAATTCCATAGCAGAACAAAGCCGTTGCCAGCAGTATACCGCTCTTTTCTCCGCTCTTTAGCAGAGATTTTTTCTGTTTACGATTTTTCTCTAAGATCTCTTCGCCAGGCAATTTACCATTCCTGGCACTCCTAAAGGTACTCATCTCACACCACCAATAAATTATACTAAATCTGCTGCCATCTGACAAATATCAGGTATTCTTTCATAAAGATAATTTCCCGGACAGGCTGTACTTGCCAAATCACAATGACCTACAATAGTATTATAGGAAGGCCTTATACGATACATACTGCAAAGGTCCGCCGCAAGTCCTGCCGCTGAAACAATCTGAGCATCCGTAGGCAGTGAATTACAGAAATTTCCTGAAATATTAATGCCGATAGTATGGCTGTTCTGACCTTCTACATGAGCACCTACCGTATCAATCGGCCTGCCACGTTCAATCGTGCCATCCTTTCTTATCAGAAAATGATAGCCAATGCCTGACCACCCACGATTGATATGCCATTGATGAACCTCTTCCGCACTTACATCCCTGTCACAGTCACCGCCAATATGATGAATTACCAGCTGGTCAGTAAGCATTCTGTTTTCCAATTCATAAAAACCGAGATATGTTTCCTCTATTTGTACATTTCTCATAGGTGTTCCATAATTATAACTTCCGCTTGGGGTGTAATAATCATCTGGATATGATTTATAGGGATGGCTTGGCCTGTCTCCATAATAGTCAATAGGATTCTGACTGGAAATGACATTTCCTCTATATATCTCTATATCTGCCGCTTCTGTTTTCTTGGGAATCCATATCTCTGGTATTACTAATCCTGCTACCACTCCTGCTAATCCCTTTAGAAAACTCCGCCTGCTCAGCTCCGCCACAAAACCTACTTCCTCTCATCCCTGTATAAATACACACTTTATTTTCTTTATTCAGTGTGTTATAATAGTGTATCAATGATGTATACTATTTTTATTAATAAAATTTCAACCTTATTTAGTATAGCACTTGTATCTGAAAAATAAAAGGAGTTTTTTATGTTCGAGCTAGGTATTTTTCTTACGTTAGTAGGATTGATGTACACCATATACCAGAAAATTTCCAATAAAACAGCTTTTTGGGGCTTTTGCCTGATTTTAGCTGCTGCCTCAGGTATTGCTGCCTATTCCATCTATCATCCGCATGGTGAGGACCTAGAGGCCAATAGAATTGCCAGAGAAAAAATCATTGCCCAGCAGCATGTATTCAGTGAATGGTATACCAATTACCAAAAGCGTATTGACAGTCTTGACTACAATTGGCAGCAGTATCATACCATAATAACCAGCCTGAAAAATGACGATATTACTCAGGAAACAGCCTACGAAAGATTATGCCAGCTGGAAAGAGATGCCTCTGACCTGCAAAAAATAATCAAGGCCATGACACCACCGGCTACTCTCAATGATGACAATTACAATCTGACAAATACGGTTTATCATAAAACTCTCAAATATTCCGAAGCACAGCTGAATACCATCACTCTTACCAAAAAGGCCGCCAAACCGGTGGAAGCCGTCCCTGCTGAAACCAAAGACAATGAAGCCGTTACAGAGGCAAAGCCACATCCTGAAAAAAGTAAATTCATTGACCTGCCACACAAATTAGAAAAAATAATGCTGGTAAATGCTCCTGCCGGACTTTTTAACGCAAAGGAAATCAGTGCCCTAAGAAATAATCTCACACTGCCAGAGGACCGCACTGCCACTGAAGCACCAGCACAGGAAAAGGAGAACGTCAATTAATGAAAGAATACACTACAATAGAAGGCTTTGGCAATGCCACCTATGAAATACAAAAATCACGCTTTCTTACCTACACAGCACATGTAGAAACAGAAGCTGAAGCCAGAGAATTTGTTCTTTCCATAAAAAAGAAACATTTTGATGCCCGCCACAACTGTTCTGCCTGGGTATTGGGACCTGACAGCAGTCTGCAAAAATCCAATGACGATGGCGAACCGGGCGGAACTGCCGGCAATCCTATTTTGGAAGCAATCAAGCAGCAGCACCTTACTAATGTAGCAGTTGTTGTAACACGTTATTTTGGTGGAATAAAATTAGGGGCCGGTGGATTAATCAGAGCGTATAATCACTCCGCTGCCATCGGCCTTGATAATTCTGTTAAAGTTGCTATACGCCCATTCTGCCGTCTCGATGTAACTATTGATTACGGTATGCTGGGAACTTTAGAAAATTGGATTCGCAGTCAGGATATCCACACCCTGGAAGCAGATTATACCGATAAGGTAATTCTGCATCTTTTAATCGAACCACATGATGTTGAAAATATTCAGTCTCAGCTAACAGATATGACCTCTGCACATTGTCAGCTGAATGTAAATCCTCCTGAATACCTTGAAGTGAAAATCTGACCTTCAGCAAGCCTTTTTTGGTCTGCCACGTCTTCTTGTTTTACAATGAGGATTTAATAATTTTCCATAATAATATTCACGAATAGACTCCCTGCCAAGGGGTCTTTTTTTGTAAATTCTTACTGTATCCTTCCAAAACACACGCCAATTGCGTATACGTTCTGGCTCATTAGCATCTCTTATACCGATAGACAAAGCCTTTGCCGCTTCAAGCTCTGGCAAAAGCTCTTCCTCAACGAAATTTCTTAAAAATTCTTCATCCTGATAAACGCATACCTTGACTGCACCATTTCTCATCAGATGATGTTCTCCAGCTTCTGCAAGCTTTCTTTCCAATATTGCCTGAAAAAAACTTTTATGCGGCTGGCCGTGAAGGTTGCATACTCCATAATCCTTCAGCATTTTCTTTGCTAACTCTTCTGCAGTAGGTAATACATCTTCAAGAACTATAACTTTTAAGTATTCCATAATACTCTCCTTTTATAATTAATATATTTATGTCCATGTTCGTTTTTCAAAGACTTAAATATAATAATCCTTTTCGTTGTTATTGTCAATATATTTTTTAACCTTTTAGTACATATTTTTTATTGCATTCTGAAAGTTTTCACATAGCAATTTATTTTTATTATTTTATATTAAAATAGTTATAAATAGTATTTAATATCAACACACTGAATTTGAACTACTCCCTCCTAACGCTTATGGCGTTTGAGGAGGGAGATTCCCACTTCAAAGAGAACAGCCTTCTGCCGTAACAAAAAGGACTTACATACTCTCCATGGGCGTGAATTCCCGTAGTTCCTACGGTATTTTTACTATTTTAAGC
>CALZDE010000243.1 GCA_945637225.1 uncultured Selenomonadaceae bacterium | reverse complement strand
CTTCTTTTGCTTTATTAAATATTTCTTCAAGTTTTTTCAGGCGATGATTCATGCCCGACTTGCTTATTCCTACAATTTCTGCCAGTTCACCAAGCGAAGCATCAGGGTTTTCCTGCCTTGCTTTTGCACTTTCCTTTAATTTTGCAGGTAAATTTTCAAGAATGCCCTGCTTTTCCAGCCAGTCTATAATCTCTATATGATGGATAGAAGTCATGACAGTCTTTTGCAGATTCGCAGTCTCGCAATTGACTATCCTGTTTACCTGTGTGCGGACTTCCTTGATATTCCTTGCCACCTCTATTGCCTCTACGGATTTTTCAGCCTCCATCAGCCATAATAAATCCATAATAGTTTCCCCGTCCTTGACATAAATAACATAGTCGTTATGACGGTCTGTAAAACCTGCTGGCATATACATTTTCTTCAAAAGGCCATGCAAGGTAGCACCAAAGGTATAGCTTCCCGTAACAAATTCCAAATGACAGCTGGCTTCAGGACGATTTACACTGCCGCCCCCCATGAAGGCTCCTCTAAGATACGCAATTCGACAGCACTGTTTTTTTATCACAGCCGTATCACTGCCCACATTGAGAATATTTCCCTTCATAAGACCAATGCTCACAAGCAAATCCCTTACCTGTGGCGAAGGAACTGCCCTTAATGAATAACGATTATTTTTCTTTAATCTTCGGGAACGGCTGACAGTAACCTCAGTAATAACCTTGCCCTTGCTGATGGATTTAATTAAATTTAAAACCTTTCTGGCAACGGCGGCATTTTCTGTAACAAAGCTGATACCGACAGTACGCTGTTTTTCCCCGCCCCAGGAAGAAAATCCCATAATAAGAGAAGCTCCCATGCGGAGAAGTCCTGCTAATTCTGCCTTTTGACAGCACATTCTGTTGTAGACAAGTCTAGCCAATTCATTTTTTACTTCCGTAGAAAAAGACGGCATACCATCGCTCCCCGCCAGTTATTGCTCACTATTCACTAATCACTAACTACTACTTATTACCTGCGAAGTCCATAAACAATTCTCATTACGCTGTCACAAAGCTTCTGTGGATCATGGTGAATAGCGTCTGTCTGAGTAATCAAATCAGCCTTAATAATACCTACACCCATTTTATTCAGCTCTGCCTCATCCACCTTTACCGGATAAGCCCCTGCTTCAGCATATTTTTTCTCTAAATCAGGAGGGCATGGAGTAGAATTTACCAGTACAAAATCCACCGCATGACGGCCAGCATGGTCCAAAATAGCTTTTACGTGCATGGAAGCTGTATAGCCATCTGTTTCGCCCGGCTGAGTCATGACATTGCAGATATAAATCTTAATAGCCTTGCTTCGGCAGACCACATCAGCTATACCATCAACCAAAAGATTTGGGATAACGCTTGTGTAAAGACTTCCCGGTCCCAAAATAATAATCTCTGCTTCACGAAGTGCATCCATAGAGGACTGAACTGCCTCTACCTTCTCCGGGAAAAGCTTGACACGATGAATTTTTTTATGAACCTCTGGAATATTAGATTCACCCTCAACCACAGTGCCATCCTCCATAATGGCATCAAGACGCACATGCTCCTTGCTGGCTGGAAGAACCTTGCCCTTTACCGCTAAGACCTTTGAAGATTCAAGGAGAGCTGTTTCCATATCCCCTGTAACCTCAGCCATAGCGGCAATAAATAAATTACCAAAATTATGTCCGCTCAGTGCACTGTTACCGCCAAAACGGTGCTGGAATAATTTTTCCATCAAAGGCTCAGTATAAGCCAAGGCACAAAGACAGTTTCTTAAATCACCCGGTGGAATAATGCCTAATTCCTCTCTCAGCCTTCCTGAAGAACCGCCGTCATCAGCAACGGTAACTACCGCAGTAACATTAGAGGTAGCCTCCTTAATACCGCGAAGCAGTACAGAAAGACCATGTCCACCGCCTACTACTGCTACCGCCGGGCCCTTGCCCAAACGTCTTTTTTCGTAAATAACATCTACCAAACGCTGGTCTCTGTCTGGCAAAAGCACAGATATAACGGAACGTACTGTATAACGCACCGCAATCAATATAATAACCACGCCTAATAATACCATAAAGGCACCAAAAAGCGAAGTTATTGTATAATCATAGGAGCCTGTCATACGGTAAACCGTCATGAAAATAGCTTCCTCAATATTATCTATAAATTTGTAGTTGAAAACTACAGCCATTCCAAGACTTACCAGCATGACACCTGCCGCAAAAAGCACCAGCCAGCGTTTAAACTTCATGCCGGGATAAAGCCATTTCAAAAAATTCATGAATTACCTTTCCTCTCTAACATGCTCCCAAACCTCATTCTTCATCAGGTCACGATGCTCCAGCTTTACGGAATAACCTGCCTCCTTTAAACGGTTGAAGAAATGATTTGCCATGAAAACAGACCTGTGCATACCACCAGTACAGCCAAAGGCAATAACCAGCTGTGGCTTTCCTTCCTTGATATACTGTGGAACTAAAAAGTCAATGAGATTATTCATGTGATTCTTAAAATCCTTTGTAACTGGGAACTGGTCAATGTACTCCGCTACCACTGGCACCGCACCGCTCTTATGACGCATGCTCTCCACGTAGAATGGATTTGGCATAAAACGCACATCAAAAACAAGGTCAGCATCAAGAGGCATGCCAAACTTAAAGCCGAAGGACATTACGGTAACAGACATCTGCTCACCGCTCTTTGCACCAAAAATCCCCTGAATCTTTGCCTTCAAATCCTGCTTTTTGAGGTCGGATGTATCAATGATATAATCGGAGCGGTTTCTTACGTCCTGCAAGCGTTCTCTTTCCTTGGCAATACCATCGCTGATACGGGAGCTTGGTGCCATTGGGTGACGGCGGCGTGTTTCCTTGTAACGGCGGATAATAGCCGCATCAGATGCATCCATGAAAAGAAGCTCATAGGTCTGCTTATTTCTGTCCATTTCCTCTAAAACATGGCTAAAGGTATCAAAAAATTCACGGCTTCTGATATCTACTACCAGAACAACCTTATTGATACGGCCATCGGAATGCTGGCAAAGCTCGGCAAATTTTGGAATAAAAACAGGTGGCAGATTATCCACCACAAAATAATCCAAATCCTCCATAAAACGGCAGGCCTGAGACTTGCCTGCACCAGACATACCAGTAACTATTACAAAATTAAATTTATTATCATCTCTATTAGACACGAAGATTCCTCCTCCCAAGCAATTGCAAATACCTAGCTTTATTCTATCACAAAACCAAAATTGTTGCAAGAAAAGAACTGCCAATACATTAATCTGTATCAGCAGCCTGAATTTTTACATTTTATTTTGTCCTCAGCCATGCTTTAAGGCAAACTGTATTAAAACGATGGCGAATAAAACAGGTATTGATTTTATGCTGGTCAAAGCCTCAATATAGGTCGTCTTATTATCGCCCTTATACTTTTTATCCATCATCCAGCAAATCCATATCGTTACCAGATACATACCC